>JBAYZR010000172.1:0-7600 GCA_041672425.1 Pedobacter sp.
TCGCACACCCTTCTGTTTTTTTACTATTGACATGGAAGAGGGGCTTGTGATAATTATCATCTGCTTTTCACAGATAGTTGATGCACTGGATTCTTCAAAAAGTAACACGGTGTTTGTATACTATGAAGAGACATATTCCCCATTAGCTCAGTCGGTAGAGCAGGTGACTGTTAATCACCTTGTCCGTGGTTCGAGTCCGCGATGGGGAGCCAAAAATTCAAGGCACTTACAAGATTTTTTGTAGGTGCCTTTTTTGTTGCGGAAAGACTGCTCTTAGCGATTGTCAGGTGCTACGCGGCATCGAACCAGAAACAGGTTGTCAACGCACAAAAGTATCGTGAGCTTCATTAATAAGCGCTATGCTGACAATGGTATTATTGCTGATTAATCCAAAAAAACAAAAAACGTATTGACTCTCTCGTAATTCTGATGTAAAAAGTCTTTTCTATTTGAGCCGCTAGCTCAGTCGGTAGAGCACCTGACTTTTAATCAGGTGGTCGTTGGTTCGACCCCAACGCGGCTCACCAAACATTACAAGGACTTAGCCATTATTGGTTAAGTCCTTTTTTGTTTTTAAGTAGCTAAGGAGCTGTAAAAAAAATAACATGGTTATTTTTTTTACAGCTCCTTAGCGTTTGATCGAAGCTTTTACTGTGGCATCAAGCCCATCTGCAAGAACCCGCTTGCTTGAATCGTCCAGTCTTGCTTCGGGATGAGCAAGCCGATACTGGATCGGTGGCATTTCACCGCTTTTAACTTCATGTGAGATTATTTGTGAATTTTCACCTACACGTTCTCCATTATTCCATTCAGAAAAATTCAACTTCTGCCGTGCTTTGTCTACATCACTAAAAATCATCCAGGATATCGGAGCAATCTTGGAGTACCAAGGCCAAACTGTCTCGTTGCTGTGGCAGTTAAAGCATATTTGCTTGGTCAAGTCTCGGGTTGTCCGGCTATCCCAGGTCGGTTCATGAACAATTGGCGGATTGGTGTGGTTACGTCCGTAAGGGACAAACTGAATTGCGATGCAAAGAGCAACCATGCTGAAAATAGCCTTAGTAATTTTACTCATGATGATTTAACTCCTTTATGCGTAGGATTATCGGCCTTTTGGTTAACTCGATTTTTCTCCAATATCACGATATACTCAAAACCAAATCTTGATCGAATAACTTCCCGCAACGACATGTCTTGCAGATAATGAGAGATCAGATAATTCATAACGCTAACCATTGATGATTTGGTAAAAACATGAAAATGAGCGTCTACTGAAGATTCTCTCATCAATTTATCAACATACGCGTTTTTATCTGCATCTGTCCTGTATGTCTTCAGGTTCCTGTGCACTTTTTTAAGATTGGGAATAGATATTTCCACAAATTCCTTGTAGTGTTCCCTGCTTCTTGCCGCAATGGTTTGCATCTCACCAGCGTTAAAAAGTTCATAATCCTCCACAATATGTTCAGCAGTGGTAATAATTCGCCCCTTATCAAAGCTTTTGGCGCCATTGGGCAGGGTTATGAAAAGGAAACCGTTAGTTTTCAGTGCACTGCTCCAGTTCAAAAGAGCATGTAGCAGGTTAGGTGAATGCTCCAGAACGTGATTGGCGATTATGAAATCTTGTGAAGCTCTTTGGATGCACGACAATTCAAACCCGTCATCAACATGGTCCGTAGCAACAATTTTGGATACATCTATCTCCGGGTATTTTTTGACATTTTCTTCCCTTGTCGCATAATCTACATACTTTACAACGACCCCTGGCGGAACTTCCAGTGGGCGATGCAATGCGCCAATTTCCAATCCCTGGCCCCGTAAATAGCGAAAGGAAGCCTTTTTTCTAGCCGAGTACGAAGGAAAGAAAAAAGTTTCTTTAATATAATCCAAGCATTGCGCAAATGTACTTTTATTCATAAGTTTGACTACGTCGTCATCCAGACGGATGAAGCAATCCCTTGACCTTGGTCATCAGACCATCGACGGTAAACGGCTTCTGTAGAAAATGGAGTCCCTCATCCAATGCGCCAGCTGTCACGATAATGTTGTTGGTGTAGCCTGATATATACAACACCCTTTCAATATCAGGCCGCTCGGCCTTGATACGCTCGAAAAGCTGCTGACCGTTCATGCCCGGCATGACCACGTCGGTGATCAGCAAGTCGATCTTATCCGGGATTTGCCTGACAAGCTCCAAGGCATGTTCAGGATATTCTCCGACATAGACCTTGTAACCAAATCCCTCCAGTAACTCGGTTGTCATGACACGTACCATTTCGTTATCCTCGACCAGCAGGATTGTCCCGGTGCCAACATGATCCGAAGGAGAATGCGTTACAGTGACGTTCGCGCCGCTCAACGGCTCATTTACCCGCGGGAAATAAATCTTGAAAGTCGTGCCTTTTCCAACCTTGCTGACTGCCGCTATATAGCCGTTATGCTGCTTGACGATGCCATACACGTTTGCAAGACCGAGGCCGGTACCATGGCCGACCTGTTTGGTGGTAAAAAACGGCTCAAAGATATGCAGCAAGGTTTCATTACTCATGCCACAACCGTTATCCTTGAATGCCAGAAGGATAAAATCTCCGGTTCTCATGCCGGGATACAGCCGGGCATATTCATCATCAATCATGACCTGTCCGGTTTCTATAAGGATTTTTCCGGTTTCGTTGATAGCATCCTGGGCATTGATGGCCAGATTGAGGATGACCTGATCTAGCTTGGAACGGTCGGCGCGGATAATAGCGGCTTGTGAAGATAGCCGCAGATTGATGTCAATGCTTTCGCGCAGTGTCCGTCGCATGATGGAGTAAAATGATGAAATGGCCTCATTCAGGTCTATGACCTGCATCTGCATGACCTGTTTGCGTCCGAAGCTGAGCAGTTGCTGTGTCAGATCACGCGCCTTATTGGAGGCATTGATGATTCCGTTTATCTTGTGAAGAAGATTCTCGTCGCCGGACAACTCCCGTTTGAGCATGTCAGAGTAGATAATGATCGGAGTCAGCAGGTTGTTGAAATCATGGGCCATACCTCCGGCCAGGTGGCCTACCGCCTCCATCTTCTGCGATTGGCTCAGCCGATGTTCCAGTTCATCCCGCTCCAATTCGTTTCTGCTCCGTTCAATAGCGATACCTGCAAAAGCTGACGCCTGCTCGATCAGACGAATCTCTTCATCTCCAGGTATCGTCGGTTTGCGGTGGTAGATCCCAAAGGTGCCCAGCAACTTGCCAGATGGGGAAAAGATCGGCTCTGACCAGCAGGATCGGAGGTCGGCCTCCCGCGCTGGCCTGAAATTCTTCCAGAAAGGATGGATAGCAATATCTTCCACGACGACCCGTTCCTTTCGAAACGCCGCCGTGCCGCATGAACCTATTCCTTCGCCGATTTTAATGCGTTTGATCGCAATGTTGTAGAAGTCGGGCAAGCTGGGCCCAGCAACGTTAAATAGTGCCAAACCATTCTCATCAGCCAGCATGATGGAACAGATTAACTCCGGGCGCTCCCTTTCAATAGCTGTGGAAATAAAAGAGAGTAACTGCGGCAAAGGCTCACCACGGGCAATTCGTTCCATAATTTCAGAGCGAATCTGCACGCTCTGTTCAGCCCTTTTCAGTTCATCAATGTTTTTAACGATATACACCGCCTTGATAATTTCACCAGATTTGCTAAAAATCGGATCAATCACGGCTTCATACCATTTGTTATTCAATGTCAACTGAGCCGAAGCGCGTTTTCCTGTTTTCAGCATGCTTTCAAACGGACAGTCCTCACGTGGCAGAATATTGTCGTAGGTCGCCTGGCAACAGTGCAACCCTATGACATCCTGGGGCGATTTACCGAAGATCTCCTGCGTGGCCTTGTTGGCATTGACGATCTGCCGATCCATATCAAGTATCCAGATAGCATCTTCAACTGCATCAAAGATACCCTGCAAATAATTGTCTGACGTCATTACAGCTCCCAATTCACTCATTCGGTACCCCCTCAGAGCCGGATCAGATCTTCATGTTCTTCCTCATGCGGATTAACATGTATCATAACATCACCAACATTCTGAAAACCGTCGAAGATCATTTTTTTCACTGCGGTTGCCACAGCGTGTGACTCTTTGAGAGTCATGTCAGGGTCCATCTCCAGCTTGAGATCGATGATCATGTATTGACCGGAGCGGCGGCCGCGGATGTCGTGGACATGCTCCACGCGCTCGACACTCTCGGCAAGACGTGTTACCTCTTCAATAAAGTCCGGCGACACGCTGCCGTCCATCAGATCGTGGGCAGCATCACGAAAGGTCTGATAAGCTATGTGCAGGATAAAGAACGCAGTCAGGCCGGCTGCCAGTGGATCCATGAAACCAAAACCGGAGAAGGCGCCCACAACGCCCACCAAGGTCGAGATGGAGGTGATAGCGTCCTTTCTGTGATCTTTGGCTATCGCCAGCAGTGCCGGGCTGCCCAGATGCTGGCCGGTCTTGTCGGTAAAGCGGAAAAGCCATTCCTTGATAATGATGGTCAGAAACGCAGCTGCTACAGCTATCCAGCCTGGTGTCTGGAAATTCCGGTCGATAATGGCATGTACCGAATTTGACAGGATCCAGCCGCCAGTGGCGAAGATCACCAGCGAAACCAATAAAGCTGCCAGACTCTCCGCACGACCGTGACCATATGGATGCTTTTCGTCGAAAGGTTTACGTCCCAGCTTTAGGGCCATCATGGTTGAGAAAATTGCCACGAAGTCGCAGGCGCTCTCGATACCGTCGGCAAAGACTGCATCGGAATGCCCCCAGTAGCCAGCGGCCATCTTGCCGACCATCAGCACTGCATTGACCCAGAAGCCGATCTTGATGATCCTGTCAGCACTATCAAAACGTTCGCTACGCAGCATGATTACTCCGTTGGTCGTAGATCCTTGACCCGCAACTGCAAGGAGGAACCGCCGTTCCATTCATTCATCTCCGGGAAAAAGGCGATATCCATCAGCCCTACTGTATCCCGCTCCGCCATGCGAAAGGCAATTGCGGTAAAAGATCGACCGTCTCTGGTCAGTCGTAGGCGCAGGTGCCCATCCCCCACAACCCGCCGCTCCGTTACCGTCATTGCCCGCATCATCAACACCGGTTCGGGATTGCCCGTGCCAAATGGCTCCAATCGCTTAAGCTCCAGCGCCAACTCACGGGTAATATCCTCCGGTCGTGCCTCTGCGTCAATAATCAATCGAGGTACAAGGTCATCGTCCATCAGTATACGCGCGGCCTCTGCCTCAAAGGCCTCGGCAAATCCGGCGACAAGATCTGCCTTCAGGCTGACTCCGGCAGCGTAACAATGGCCGCCGAAGCGCTCCATATATTGTGCGCAGGGACCCAGGGCATCAAGCAGATGAAAGCCGGGAATGCTTCGCCCTGAGCCTTTGGCCAGACCATCCTCCGTCAGTGCAATCAGAATCGTAGGACGATAATAGCGTTCAACCAGGCGTGAGGCGACGATTCCGATAACACCTTGATGCCAATTTTCAGATGCAAGCACGATGCTGCGTCTGGCGGGATAATCACCAGCGGTCTCAACCAGGTCAACCGCTTCGTCTACCATGCGCCGCTCAATGGCCTGGCGTTCAGCATTGGCGGCATCCAGATCGGTGGTAATCTCCAGTGTTTCCTGGGGGTTGAGACTTAATAACAGATCCACTCCGGGCACGGCGCTTTCCATGCGACCAGCAGCATTCAGACGCGGCGCCAGCCTGAAACCGACCTGACCACAGCTCACCTCACCCTTAATACCCGCCACCTGCTTCAGCGACTGGACACCAGGTTTTGAAGAGTTTGAGAGCTGCCTCAGTCCGAAAAATGCGTATATACGGTTCTGATTGATAAGTGGCATCACGTCGGCAATCGTACCCAGGGCCACCAGATCAAGCCATTCCCTCAGGTCGGGTTGGGCCTCTTTCGTAAAAACCCCCTCATCGCGCAATGCTGATCGCAGGGCTACCAGCAGATTGAAGGCAACACCTACCCCGGCAAGGGACTTGAATGGATACTTGCAGCCCGGCTGTAGAGGATTAATAACGGCAGCGGCGTCCGGGATAATCTCGCGAGGAGCATGGTGGTCGACAATGATCAGGTCTATGCCCCGTTGTCGGCAGAACCGTGCCTCGTCAACCGCGGTAATGCCGCAATCAACCGATACGATCAGTGTGGCGCCCATGTCGATGATTAGTTCGATAGAGTCCTTGTTGAGGCCATATCCATCGTTAAACCGGTTGGGAATAAAATACCGGCAGATGAATCCGGCCATTCGTAGAAAAGAGACCAGCAAGGCGGTGCCGGTGATTCCATCCACATCATAGTCACCGTAAATACATACGCTCTCATGATTACCCCGCGCCATCAGTAGCCTTGATACTGCCGCATCCATTCCCAACAGTAGATACGGGTCAGGCATTGCAGAGAAGGACGGGACAAGAAACTGCCGGGCCTCATCAGGCCGGATTATCCCCCTGGCAACAAGAATTTGCGCTATCAGGGGATGCATAGAGATATCACTGGCCAGAGCAGTGGCTGCCTGAGTATCTATTTTTCTCAACTCCCATTGTTTCAGCATACCATGCATTCCTGTCACTTCTACCGCAAGGCAAAAAAATCCCCCGGCAAGCGGGGGAGTGTAGTTGTTATTTTACGACTGGCTGCGGTCCAGGCCCCATTTTTTCCAACAGCCCTTTGATCTGAGAGGCAGTTGCACTGTTGGGGTCAATTTTAAGGTATTTAGTCCAGAACGGAATGGCCTTATCAGGTTGCTTCAGATCTTCAGAAAAGATCACACCCATATTGTATAAACTTTGTAGATGGTTGGGCTCCATTTTCAAGGCTTTTTCGAAATTGGCAAGGGCCTTGTCATACCATCCCATTTTGCGGTACATAACTCCTTGATCGGTAAGTACATTAGGATTGTTAGGCGCGATTTCCAAGGCTTTGCCGTATGAATTGATAGCCTTTTGAGGCTGCTCGGTATCAAAGTAGTCGTTTCCCAGCGAAATCCAGGCATTCAAATTTTTAGGATCCTGAGCCACAATTTTCTCCGTCTCGGTGATCCGCCGGACATAGTCCGTGGGAGTACCCGCTCCCGGGGAAATATCAGCTGATTCCTGCTTGTTCTTGCCGGTTGTACTGATGCTGCTGATCAGGTATCCTCCTAAAAGTCCGACAATCAGCGCTACTACTACAATCCAGATAGATTCATTTTTCAATGTAAAACTCCTTATTGATGCGATGAATAATCAGGACTTTTTGCCCAGTCTGGATAAAGCACGGTTTTCAAGCAGAAGTACAACCGGGCTGGCAACAAAGACTGATGAATAGGTACCTACCAATACGCCGATTAAAAGCGCAAATGAAAAATCATGAATCACCTCGCCGCCAAAGAAAAACAGCGATGCTGATGCCAGTAAAACGGTCAGCGATGTTACAATTGTACGCGAGAGAACCTCGTTTATGCTCCGGTTGAATACATTGTGGAGAGCCTCTTTCATGTTTTTGTGCATATTTTCGCGGATGCGGTCGAAGACTACCACCGTATCAGTGAGGGAATAGCCGGCAATGGTCAGT
>JBAYZR010000173.1:0-7595 GCA_041672425.1 Pedobacter sp.
CTGACTGATGGTTGCTTTCAACATCCTGATCATCTCTTCCACCAGCGCAGCCATATTGAACTTGGTTGGCACAGGTTGAGCCTTGCCAGCGTATATGAGCATCTGGCGACATAAATCAGCGGCGCGTTGAGCAGCTATCTCTATCTCCTGGACAAGCTCTTCAGCCCTTTGGGGTCGTTTTCGTAACAGAGAGCAATTACATATTATGACCGTCAGGATATTATTGAAGTCATGGGCAATGCCGCCAGCCAGCACGCCGAGGCTCTCCAGCTTCTGGGCTTGTTGGAATTGCTGTTCAAGTATATGTTTTTCACTTTCAGATCGTTTGCGTTCGGTTTCACTGATGTTTCTGGCTTCAATCTCATTCTTCAAATCTTCCAGCAGATTCAGAGTGGCAGTGTGAGTTCTTTTTAGCTCATAGGTCTGCTCTGCTACCAGAGCGGCAAGGCGACTCTTCTCGTTGCACTTTTCAAGGTTGGAGGTTCTGATTTTTAGCATGGCCCGAATCTGGGCTGTCAGCTCAATCTCATCAATCGGCTTGGCAAGAAAGGCTTCGGCGCCGCATTCCAGAGCCTGGATGCGGCTCTCCTTGTCCCCTTTAAGAGACGTAACGAAAACCACGGGGATATCGCGTAGTCCTTCATCGGCTTTCAGATTTCGGCAGACCTCAAAACCATCCATATCAGGCATAACGATATCAAGCAGAATAACAGCGGGATTTTCAGTCACTGCCAGATCAAAACCGGTAGTGCCGTTCAGCGCCATCAGCAAAATTGCCTCAGGGAAAGCCTCATTTATCAGAGCCTTCAAGCTGATCAGGTTATCCTGATTGTCGTCTATGGCCAGGATCTTGATTCGTTCAGGTTCCATAAAGCGCCTCGTGGATGGATTTATACAGCAGCTTCTCGTTAATCGGCTTGGCAATATAGGAATCAAAACCGTGGGCCAGAATGGTTTCCCGGTCAATGGTCATGGCGCTGGCGGTAAGGGCAATAACCGGGATGTGCCGCAGGTGTGAGTCGGCGCGTATCAGCTTGAATGCTTCAATACCATCCATGCCGGGGAGGGCGATGTCCATCAGAATCAGATGCGGCGTGCCCTGTTTCGCCATCTTTACCCCTGCGAGCCCGTCAACCGCTTCAATCACCGTAAAATCATCGGCCAGCAGCGCCTTGATCGTAATCATGTTGTCCACATTATCTTCCACCACCAGCACCACCGGTTTGCCCTCGATATTTTGCAGCTGCCGTTCAGGTTCAGGCGCGGCAACTGTTTCAGGAAAAACCATCGTTGCCACGGCGTTCTGTAGTTCAGCCCGATTCACATCACCTTTCTGGATCAGCTGGCGGATATTGTTTCGTTTCAAAAACTTCAATTCTTCTTTGGTGATATGTTTGGCGGTCAGGATCAACACCGGAATATGGGCGGTCAGCTCTGCCTCACGAATAACCTTCAGCACCTCGAATCCGTCAATGCCGGGGAGCATCAGATCAAGCACCACGGCATCCGGGATGGTATCGGCGACAATCCCCAGCGCCTCGCCTCCATCACGGGCAACCAGGATCTGATAGCCGCTTTCCTCCAGAATATCCTTTAGCTGAATAATAGCCGGTTCACTGTCTTCCACCAGCAAAACGGTTTTCACCGCAGATGCGGAGACAGACCGATGCGCCGTTGATGTGCCGACCTGTCTGAACCCTACGCTAGATTCCGCTGTGACTATCCTGTTTTCAGCCGCATAACGTAGCGGCAGCAGCAGCGTGAATTCCGAGCCGCTGCCGAGTTTGCTGGTAACGGAAACTGTCCCTCCGAGCAGCTGGGCATATTTATTGGCAATGGCCAGCCCCAGGCCGGTGCCGCCGAATCTGCGCGATGTGCTGCTGTCGGCCTGGCGGAATTCATCGAATATGTACGGCATATGGCTGGCATCAATGCCGATGCCGGTATCGACCACAGTAATCTCGATGTTCGCTACAGTTTGGCGCGCCCTGACCTCAACCCGGCCCTTTTCAGTAAACTTCACCGCATTGCCGATCAGGTTTTGCAGGATATGGTGACATTTGACAGCATCACTGTGCAAAGTGAGCTTGGTTTCACTATCGACATGGAGCAGTTCAATCTTCTTCTGCTCTGCCTGGGGCCGTAACATGGCGACCAGATCGGCAAGAAGGCTGTTGACATTGAAATCGCTGATTTCAACCTCTTCCCGACCGGCTTCGATGCGTGCAATATCAAGAATATCGTTGATCAGCAGCAGGAGCTGCTTGCCGTTCCGTTCAATAATCTCCAGATAGCTGTATTCCTCGGCAGGAATCTGCGTGGCAAGTCGGCGGCTCAGCACCCCCGAAAGGGCAATCACCGAGTTGAGCGGCGTGCGTAGTTCGTGGCTCATGTTTGAGAGAAAATTGGTTTTGAGGCGACTGGCTTCGTCCAACTGTTTTTTCTGCATCTCCAGTTCGCTGTTTTGGGTCGTCAATTCTGTTCTCTGGGCTTCCAGTTCGCTGTTCTGCTGTTCCAGTTGCGTCGAAAACTCCTTGATCTTCCGATAGGCCAATATCCCTTCTATCCGGGAGTTCAGGGTTGCATGGATGTTGTCAATCAATTGTAGCGCCTGCCTGCCATATGTGTTGACCGTTGCCAGGGAAATAATCGCCACAACGTCATTATTCTCAATCGGTATGGTTATTATTTCGCGGGGGATAAAGACGCCGCTGGTCGTGTGGAACAGAAAGCGGGTATCTCCCGTAATGCATTTAAGGTGCTCTGTTTTGCGGGAGGCAAGGACTGCGCCGAATTCACCTTCAAAACTGTCGGCGCCAAATGATTGTCTGAGGTCATCGCCCATACCGATGGAGGCAAAATGGTCATAGGTTTTTTTATCATGGCTGAGGAGATAGGCTGCTCCCACCTGAGAACCGGTCTGCGTAGCAAGTTCGGCAAGCGTTGCCTGGAAGAACATCTTTGCATCGTCTTCAATCAGCATTACCCGCACAAGGCTCTCAGCCTTCTCGTTTAAATCGGTATTCGCCTGAATGCTGTCTGACATGGTATTGAAGGAAGCGGAGAGCAAACCAAACTCATTTGTATATTTGTAGCTGCTGCGGGCCTCCATATCTCCTTCGCGGAAGCGGCGGGCGGCATCGGTCAACTCCTTCAACGGCTCACGGATGTTACGCAGCAGAATGTAGATAATGATGGTCGAGAGCAGTAGAATGGCGGCAACCAGGAGGATCAGCTGTCTGTTCAGGGAGGAGTGTAATTCTCCGGAGGCGCGATACAAGGCAGCGCCTTTATTTATTGCAAAGTTGCTGATTCTCTCCCATTTGCCTAGTACCAACAGCGCCTGGGCCGGGCCTGTTCCTCCTGGCTGATGGCGAAGCTTGGCTTCTGCCAATCTTCCGGCATCCACCATCCGGATAGACTCCTCACGGATAGAATTCCATTTGGCGAATTCTCTGGCAAAATCATCTATATCAGCTTCAGGGCCAAGGTAGGCATCCCTGAGTTTCTCTATTCCATCATGAACATTGGAATGATTTGCCGCTATCTCACTCAGAATCATCTGACGGGCTTTGGCATCTTCAGCCCGCAGGAAGTCTCTGATGTTCAGGCGCATGAACAGTACATTGCCATATATCTCCCCAAGCACTCTGCGGACTTTGAGCGGATGGTTATACATGGTTTCGGTCTGTAGGTGAATCCGGGCGGTCTCGATGTAGGATACGACGCCCAGCAGAGCTACAAACAGCAGCAGCAGGGCAAAAGCAAGCTTGAGCTGGGCGCTGATATTCAGATTTTTCAGATTCATGGCAGGTTCCTTATAAATATCGCTGCTTGCGAATACATCTCCCGGTAATCAGACCTCATTACGATATCCCTTTCCGTTTCGCCGCTGATCAGATACCCGCCATCGGCAAGACAGTTGCCGGTTTTGGCGAGTATTGCTTTACGGTAGTCATCCTTGTAATAAAACAGCAGGTTGGCACAGACCACCAGATCAAAGTCGCCAAAGATGCTGGTCGACGGACAGCTTAATGTATCACTGAACAGATCGAAGGTCGAAAAGTCGATATGCTTTTTCAGCTCCGGTCTGACCGTATGGAGATCGCCCTGCCGGGTAAACCACTCTCCGGCTCGCTTCAGACTCAGGTTTTCCAAGGCAGCGACCGCAAACTCTCCTTTGCGCGCCTTGTTTATCTGCACGTCACTCTGATCGGTGGCAAAAATGCGATACGTGAAGTTCTCATTCCCGGCAGCAAGTTCTTCCAGCAGTATTGCCAGGGTGTATGCCTCTTCGCCTCCGGCGCAGGCAGCCGACCATAGCCGGAGCTCTTTGCTTTTGGCCCGTTTCTTTTTCAGAACAAGCGTCGGCAGAACAATCCGTTCCAGCACCGCACAGGTTAGCGGATTACGGAAAAATGTACTGTAGCTGATCAGGAGAGAATCAGCAAACGTCCCGCATTCACTCTGATCTCGCTCCAGCAAGGCGCAATACTCTTTATCCGACACGCAGTGTGTTTCAGCCATTCTTTTTTCGAGTGAGCTTTTCAGGAAAGAATCATCAAATTTTGCCATGTCCATGCCGTGCAACCGTTTGAGCAGATCCGCAACGTGCTGATTCATCATCTGTCACCAAACAGTTCATCAAAAATAGCCTGAACAGTGGTGATACGGTCAGACTTCCAGGCATTGGAGCCGCAAAAAACCAGTCCGGTCTTCACATCGCCACGCTGGGCGCGATCCAGAGAGGAAATGATGCAGAAACGCTCGCCGGTTTCCTTGTAGGAACACTTTTTAAGACACCCCAAGCGACAGGTGACAGCGTTATCCAGGTCGTACTGACGGATATCGTCCTGATTGGTTAAAATGGCGCGCCCCGGCAGGCCGGCCGGACTCATGATAAGGCCTATGTCCTCCTGGGTGCAGTCTATGTATTTTTGTTTAAAAGCATAGTCGGCATCACATTCTTCAGTACAGACAAAACGGCTGGCCATCTGTACGCCGTCAGCTCCTTCGGCCAGGGCATGTTCCAGATCAGCCCGGTCCCAGATGCCCCCGGCAGCGATCACCGGCACATCGACGCCGTACTCCGTGCGAAAGAGATCCTTGACCTGACGGACCGTCGCGTACTGGTCGTATTCACCGATGCCGATATTCTCCATCTTCTCTCCCAAGTGGCCTCCAGCCGTGTCCGGGTCTTCCACCACCACCGCATCGGGCATACGATTGAAGGATTTGTGCCACTTCTTGGCGATAAGCTGGGCGGCGCGCAATGAGGAAACGATCGGGACCAAAGCCACATCCGGCGCATGGGCTGTCAACTCCGGCAGGCTCAAGGGCAACCCGGCGCCACAGACAATCACCTTGGCGCCACCGTCAATAGCAGCCTTTACCAACTGTTCGTAGTCAGACAGGGCAACCATCACATTGACACCGATGATACCATCGGGAGCGATTTCATATGCCTTGCGGAGTTCTGCCTTAAATGCCTCGGCGTCGGCCTGGAAAAAGTTTTTTCCGTTATAGAGCCCACTGTTGAGAGCGATACCCGGCGCAGCAACCAGACCCACGCCGCCACATTTGGCCACATGCCCGGCCAGCCGACCGGCAGAAATACGCACCCCCATCCCTCCCTGAATAAGCGGGTAGCGGACAGTATGTTTTCCAATCCGTAACTGTTGTGTCATTGACTTCCTCCCTGCGACCGCAGATAACTTTTTTTATATAATAGCAGCGCCACTGAAGTAGGATTGTAATATTTTTGTAAAAACGAGCTGCTCGTTGTCCCCTTTCCTAACCCTGATAAACAAGATACGTGCCCTAATGTACTAATTGACTCATCGTGACTGATAATGAATAATGCAACCAGTCTGTTGATCTATTCCCTGGAGCCCAAATGAATAAGACTTGTGTACGAGTCGCCCTTGCCCTGCTACTTACAATCACTATTACCCGTCCAGTCTCGGCAAAGGAACCCGGCGACCAGACCGACGGGTCGGCGCCTCACAACAGCGTCGGAACGATCATCACCCTATGGCCGCTCTTTGACTACCGTTCCAGCCCTGCCACCGGCTACAGCAATCTCTCCATTTTCGGTCCACTGTTCAAACGCGAGAGATCCGGCGCCAATACAACCACGGCAGTCCGCCCCCTGTTTTTTTCCGTAATCACGCCGGAATCCGAGGATAACGATATCCTCTATCCCATCGCCTCAACAAGCCGGTCAGGAAACGACTCCGACAGCCAGGTACTCAGGCTTTTCCAGAGGCATGTCAGCCGGTCGGGAGAAGCTGAAGAAAAACGGGAAACCATGCTGTTCCCCTTCTACATCAACGGGCAATCGGAGAAATATGGGCATTACACCTCGATCTTCCCGTTTTACGGCAACATCTACGAGCGTTTCTGGCGGGATGAATACCACTTCACCCTGTTCCCGCTTTATGGACGCACCGTCAATAAAGGCAGCGTCTCGACCAACTGGCTCTATCCCTTTTTCAATACCGTCAGCGGTGAGAACGAGAAGGGCTTTCAGTTCTGGCCGCTCTATGGACAGGCCTCCAAGGCAGGAGTCTACAACAAACGTTTTGCCCTGTGGCCCTTCTACATCAGCGAGCAGACCGGCCTGAATACGGACAACCCAACCAAAAGCTTATCCCTGCTACCGCTGTACTCATCATCGGAAGGACCACAACGTAGCGCAACCTATGCCCCATGGCCCTTCTGCGGTGTGGTTCGCGACGGCAACGGGACCGTTATTGAGCGGGACTTTATCTGGCCTTTCTGGATGACAGCCAGTGGCAAGGACTCCTCCACTGAACGCTACCTCCCGTTCTATGCCGAGACACGGGTAAAGGACAACAACAGTCGCTGGGTAATGTGGCCGGTCTACCGCCGACAAACCATCGACTCCCCGGAATTCCGCCAGGAAAAGACCAATCTGCTCTACTTCCTGTTCAGCAGGGCAGACGAGTCCTGGCCCCGGGTCGGCAAGGATCGTGCAACCAGCGCCTTTTGGCCGCTGTACGCCTGGAAGCGGGATGAATACGGCGTGCGAACGCTGTCCATGCCCGCCCTGGCGGAGGCCGTGATCTGGAATGACGGGGTGGAACGCAACTGGGCTCCGTTGTGGCGGATCTTTATCGCCAAATGGGATGGCAAGGGGGATAACGCTGTCTCGGTACTCTGGAATTTGTACTGGCAGGAACAACGCGGGGATGAAATCGCCTGGGAATTGTCGCCACTTGTCTCGTACCGCTCGACCAAGGCCGGGACAGATTTCAGGCTGTTGAAAGGGCTGTTAGGCTATGCCAGCGGAACCGGCAAATCATCGCTGAGCATACTTTGGATACCGTTTGGGATTTGATTATTCACAGACCATCTTTAACACCGTCAGCGTCTTTGTTCTGAATGATATGATTGCTGGACCTGAAAGCACTTCAGGAGGTAATCCTGGAAGAAAACGGCTCAATCCTGGCAGAAGATTTAAAATGCAAGAAATTGTTTCAACAAACCAGGAACAGCCATGTCAATGGTCATGACAATTGTAAGGATGATCATGATTACCACGGTAAGCCAGGCGATGACGTTGAAGGCTG
>JBAYZR010000174.1:0-7540 GCA_041672425.1 Pedobacter sp.
ATCGTAGACGGAACCGTCACCGTTCTCCCGGCCATGTCGTTCATCCGGATCGCCTGGGCAGTGTTTACGGATAGGGCCAGCAGCATCGCGACTTGGAGTAGGACGAGGTATCGTCTCCACGTCGCCATCATACCTGCTATCAGTAGTTTGATTGACAACATCAGTGTGCGCCTAAAACTCTGCCGTTATTGACGACATGACGGTAAACGGTGCACCTGGATAGTAGTTGATGCTGTTGTTCAGGGAAAAATCAGAGGTATTGATCTGGCCAATATAATGTCGATCAAACAGGTTGATCAGATCAAGCCCCACCGCAATTTTTTTAAAACTGAGAACATCTTTCAGTGTATAGGACATACGCAGACAGCTCGGGAGTAATCCTGTAGTCCAGGCCGATACTGGGCAGCCACTCCTCCCAGGTGCGCTCGGCGATCTGCATGCCGGAGTCGATCTGGGGATTGTAGCTGAAAACATTGCTGTAACTTGTGTCAGGCAGTCCGGCGGTATTGTAGAAGGCGGTCTTGGGATTGACGCGCAGGCTGTACCTTAAACCGGCCATCACATCCAGATTGTCGAACGTTTTTTTGAGGTTCAGATAGGGGCTGTGATAGACGCGGTTTTCTATCTTTGCCAGCAGTGTCCAACTTTGGAACACTCCGTTGCCGTTATACAACTTCTGAGACAGCGGCGGCGGTAGGGTATCGGTACCAGCCATAAACCAGTACCCCAGTGATGCATCCATGAAATGCAAGGGGAGGTCATACTGGGTGGTAAAACCGTACTGTTGTGGGTTGATGTCCAGGCGGGCGTAACCGTTACTACGCCCCATTAGACGGTATCCTTCGTCATTCCAGTAATACGGCTTAAAGGTAATCTTGGAATCGGTTGTCGGACTGATTTCTACATTAGCCAGCACCATGGCATCGCGATAGTACTGCTTATAATAATCAAAATAGTTTGCATCGGTTGCTGCCACGCCTGTTTTTGTCGGGTTGTAATCATACCCCCGGTAACTTTCCAAATCGCTCGTCTGGGCATAGGTCAAACCGCGAAAATCGTGCTGACCCAGTTCATGATAAACGCCGAACAACTCTGCCTTGACCTTGCTGCCAAACTGCCGGGAGATACCGACCTCAATATTCTTCCGGTCATCAGGTGAACCGCCGGAACCACGCCATTTATCCGCTGTTGTCCAGGAATATGAAGCAAACAATTTGGTTCCGGTCGGCAGCAAACCACTATCAAAACGAGCATAACTGCGTAAAAAGCCTTCCGAACCAAAACTCTGCTTAACCGATACGCTCAGTTTGTCCTTGGGCCAAAGCAGGGAAAGATCCATCAGACCGGTCAGATTGCGCACCCCCATGCTGTTTGCCACCGGCATTCCGCCACGGTAGGCTGACACTGAACGAACATTCTCAAAATCGATAAAATCGCCGCCGCCACCATGGCTACTGACCGGAAGTCCTTCAACATTACGCAAAAAAGCGTCGCCCTCGTATGAACCGCGGATACGCATAGTCTTGCCCAGTGCCAACCCAAAGGCGTCGGCACTTTGCTCATTGACCGCCGGCAACATGCTGAAGGCTTTGTAGGAACCGGTCTGGCCCGGCCCCACCAAGATATCCAAGGCATCTTTTGAGATAATCTCCTGAGTGCTGGTTGCATCTTGAACCGGTTCAATACGTTGAATCTTTGTGCTCTCTTTTACGGAGATAGAATCAAGCTGTACTCCATCAGCAGCTTGAGTTGTGTTGTTCAAGCCATCTGAAATGCTTGCCAGTAAGCAGCCTGCAATAATGCACCTATACATGTTTTGTCGATGTGACATGCGATACTTCCTCCTTGTCTGAAAGTGTATGAATGATTCCAAAATATAGTCCACTGGAATCAACAGTCGGGCACTGACTGGTGGGCGTGGAAACGGCGCAGCCCGTTGCACGGTGCTCATGGCATTATTGTCAAGCAACGGGCATCCACTGCCACGGGCTATCCTAAGTTCAGATATGCTTCCGTCCACCAGCACAAGGAATGAAACCGTAACCCGGCCACTCCATCCCATCCTGAGGAACTGTAAAAAAATCAGAACTCTCCTGAAATTTCTTCACCACTGCGCAGGGCGTGACGAACCGACGTCAGTCGGGCATCCATTTCCTCGAACATGGCCAGGTTTGCAACTTCAGCCGCACTCGTCGTACGGACACAGGCAACTCCGCCGTTTTTGAAAACAAGCCGTCGTTGCCCCATCAAGGCCAGAATAGGATCATGGGTTGCCATCAGGATGATTTTGTTTCGCCCTGAAAGGAGCGAGAGTGCCCGTTTGCGGTCAATTCCGGCGTTTTCAATTTCATCAATCAACACGATTGGTGAACTGCTCAGGCAGGCCACATCAGCAATCATCAGGGCGCGGGACTGCCCGCCCGAGAGAGCGGTGACCGGTGTTTCCGGGGTGAACTGTTCGCCGGCCAGGCTGTTGGCAAGATTCAAAATTGTTGTGCAGACCTCTTTAATATTGGGAACCATACGGCTTTCGGCATGCATCCTGATGAAATCTTCAGCAGACAGATCCATGACAAAGTTCATGTTTTGTGACAGTTGCGCCACCAGTTTCTGTTCTACCGCGTACCGCCTGGTCGGATCAGGAACTGAACCGTTGATCAACACCTGCCGCCCCGTGGGACTATCTTTCTGGGCCAACCATTCGATATCGGCCAGGAAGCGGCTTTTACCGGAACCGGTTGGACCGACGATGCAGGTAACTTCACCGGGGCGCAGTTCCAGCGAAAACTCTTCCAGCTCACCGGATTTATTGCGGCCACCGATTACGGTGATAGAATCAATTGTGGTCAGATTAGGATTGCGCAGTCGCTCCACGCCATCCATGTAGGCAGCAAATCGTCCCAGTAATTCCTGACGTTCAATCCCGACATCCAGCATCAGTTCTTCATCAATAGCGTCCAGGCTGCCGGTCAGCGTTGGGCTATGCGGCAGATCATGCAGTCCCATGGCGCTGAAGAAATCCTTGATATGCGGATGTTCGGTCAAAAGTTTTTCAAGAGGCATATCAGTATACGAAGTAGTCATCATTGGCCTCTCTTATTCCAATTCCATTTTCTTGACGTTGCCCATCTGAAAATCAGCGCCGATACGGCGTTGTCCGAGACAGTATGAACAGAGAGCCGCTGGCATGGAAAATCGCAACAGCCGCCCCTGCAGATAATCTATCTCATTGGCATCGCGCAGCAATCGGCCCAGTTCATGCCCTCCCTGACCGGTCAGGCCGTTGACGTGGATGATGATCGCTCCGGAATTGACCTGGCGAACCCGATGAACAAATACTTCCCGTTCGGCCTGGGAGACAATATCACCTTTGGTGATAACAACGATGTCAGCCATCTTCAGCATCGGGCCGATCTTGCGGGGTGTTTCCACCCCGCTGAGATTGTCGATCACGCAAATGGCGCAGACGTCTTTGATATGCGGTGCACATCGGTTGCAGAGGCCAGCACTCTCACTCAATAGCAAATCAAACTTTTGCTGTTTACCCCATTTCAGGCACTCTTCGATGTTACTGACAAAAAAATGGTCCGGGCAAAGGTTACCGGACAAACCAGTCCGGGCAGGGATGCCTCTGCGTTCATACAGTGTCTGGTCTCTGGAGGACAGGCAGTCGAATTTAACTACACCAACGGCCACTCCGTCCGACTGCAACGCTTCAGCAGCCTTGCAGATCACGGAGGTTTTGCCGGAAGATGGCGGACCTGCAACGGTAACGAGACGCATTTAGCTCTCCCCTCTACCGCAGCGAAATGCGTAATTGGCTGTGGCGATCAATTGTTTGATGTCCTGACCGGTAACATAGTCCCAGCCGATCCACTTGAAGGTTGCATCCTCAGGCAACTGGTTGTCTACCTCCGGATGGACAGCCGGGAAAAATGCACCGGCGAATATGGCAGCTATCTGTGGCCCGGCCAGGAATGTAATCAGATCTTCCAGTTCGCACAACTTCTCGGTTTTTACCAACATGGTGACTGGACTGATCAATGCGCCATCTTCCGGCCAGACAATGCTGTACTGCTCTTTGCCCAGCAGGTTCTGAGCGAAAAACAGCGGCATTACGCTAATAGCCGGCGCGTCAGTGCTGTTTCCCAATGCGGCGTTGACCATTTGGGACGGGTGCCAGCCATACTGGACATTCCTGCCCAGACTGCGGAGTCCCTCGAATCCGGTATCCTTGAAAATGGTCATCAGGAGTGTTTCGCAGAATGTACCGTCTTTATGGCCTCGGATTGCAATGCTGCTAGTATATTCGGGGGACAACAGATCCGCCCATGAACGCGGGACCGGTCGGTTGCCCAGTCGTTTATGGTCACATACCGGAACCAGCAGATTCATAGCCAGTATGGTGTAGTGCCCGGATGGATCACACACTCCGAGTTTTGACAGATGTTTGTCCCTGACGAACTTGTTAACGCTGCTGAATTGGCCGTTCTGGATGAATCGGGAGACAAATGCAGGTTCGAAGAAGCTATTGAAACCGGGAGAAATAACAATATCAGGCAGGTTGCTTAACTCGGTAATATGTTCCAATGTACTGTAGTATTCGGACTCGATGTTGGCATTGCCTTCAAGGCAACATTTGAACGCAGCAGCGCGATTTGGCTCTAACGATGCAAGAAATCCCTCAAACGCCTCTTCAAATGGCACCTTCACCGGACAGGGCAGCAGCGCCAGCAGGTTCAATCCGGCGCCGTTCATGGTATGCATGCACCAAAACCGGATACTTCTTTTGCAAGCAGTAGCGTGAAAAGATCTTCCGAGATACCACGGTACCGCAATGCATCCTTTACCGTACTGACGATTCCGCCCCTGGACAATGTTTCCTCATTCGGAAAGAGCGATAATCCACTTCCCAACAGCAGGTGGCGGGTTTCCGGATACCGACCGAGCAGATCGGCTACGGTAACATCCAGAATATCGAGATTTTTACCGGCGCCATCATTGCCAGCCTCATACTTGAGGCATGTTTTGCGCAACCATGGCGCAGGGGCGCCGCGTAATACGTTCTGAAGTTTTTCTATGATTGCTTCAACGGATGTCGGTTTGACAGTCTTTATCGGGTGTATGTTGCGTGAGATAAGTTTTGCCGTGGCGGGGCCATTGATTTCCTGAGCACAGACAATGGTACATCCAATCAGGGCATTTGCTCGCAGAAGAATACGATCTTCCTCGGTATCAGCATCATCCTTGACAGTGACACTCTGCACATAATACGAGCCGTCCGGATTGATATCCCAGATACTGAAGCTGGAAGCTTTTTTGAAATTCTGATCAACAGTTGTGCCGCGTGAGGTTGTAAACGCTACTATCATGGGAACCTCCGAATGCAGTTCAATTCGAATCTGCATTCAAACAATGGAATGAGTTGCCATGGCTGACAAATTGAAACTCTGATGGCTAGATACGGTGAGGCGCCTTAAGACAAGCCCCCTCACCAGTTTTGAAAGCAGGCAGCTTTGCCACGGCCCCGTCATCATTGAACAGTACAACGAGCCGTTACCCCCATTGTCACGATATTGTGATTTTCATCTTAATAACAATGTCGTTATTTCATTTAATACATAACGCATGCCAAAAAACATTTGTTGGTATTATGTGTATTATCGGTAATATACGGGCATTTAAATAGTTAGTTATATTTTTATGGTTATAGCTATTGACCAAAATATGTGCAGACATGTTGAAACGTGTCGGTAATTACGGCAGGAAAAATTGCGGGATATGTTCTAACCCCACAACGCAACTTAGTTTAAATTAGGCCTTGAGTCTTTATATGCTTGTCTGCTATTCTGTCAAAAACCAGAAAGGAGTCGAGCCATGTTGCCAGATATTCGCCAATCAGATTATCAGTATGCTGTACCCAGATTCGATTTAGATCGAAACGATGTATACGACCTGGTATCGGAACTTAAAGGATTCCACGAGAACTTTTCCGATTGTTTTCAACGCAGTGAATCCAGAGATAATTTTTATCGTTACATGTCTGGTCAACTCTGCCATTTGGAAAGAAAATCCATAGAGCCCATTGCTTTCGCTATAGAAGGCGGCAAAGTCAGGGCTATGCAGCGCTTTGTGTCTGATGCTCCTTGGGATGAAGACAAGATTATGTTCAAGTATCGTAGTCTTGTAAATGATGACATTGGCCATCCTGATGGTGCGATAATTTTTGATGAGAGCGGCTTCGCAAAAAAGGGTGATGACTCTATTGGCGTAGCAAGACAATATTCTGGCAATCTCGGAAAAGTGGACAACTGCCAGGTCGGTGTTTTTGCCGCCTATACTTCTCCATATGGCTATTCTTTAATCGATAAGCGACTTTATATTCCTGAACATTGGTTTTCGGATGACTACAGTGAAAAACGTGAAAAATGCCTGTTGCCATCAGAAATCAAGTTCCATACAAAACCCCAATTAGCCGCCGAAATACTTTTGGGCATTGCCAAACAGAAGCAACTTCCGTTTCGATATGTACTTGCAGATTCGGTATATTCCAATACGGATTTCATTGAAGCTGTAGAATCTCTTGTTGGAATAACATACCTTCTGCAAGTACCGGAAGACACACTCTGTTGGCTTAAAAATCCGGTAGTCGTAGATAAAACATACAAGTACCGGGGGCAAGAGCGATCAAAAAAAGTTCTCTCCAGCAAAGCTAAAAATAATATCTCAGTAAAAACCCTGGCGAAGAGCATTAACGATTTTTTTTGGTACAGAAGAAAAGTCTCTGAAGGTACCAAGGGGCCAATTGAATATGAATTCACAAAAAGAAGGATTGTGCTTTCTCACCATGGATTGCCTGATAAGACGGTTTGGTTGCTTATTCGAAGAACCTTGGACAAAGAGCCACAGTTTTCTTTTTATATCTCCAATGCACCGATCAGTACCAGATTGAGCACATTCATATGGTTGAGCGGGCTGCGCTGGTCTGTCGAGCAGTGCTTTGAAGAGACCAAAACTGAATTGGGTATGGATCAATACGAGGTGCGAAAGTTCACCGGTTGGCATCATCATATCCTGACATCAATGCTGGCACATTATTTCCTCTGGCACCTGAAAGTCAGGCTGGGGAAAAAAAGCACCTGCTATTACAGTCTCGCAGCTTAGATTGATACTGAAAATTGTACTGCCATTGAGAATATTTGACGTTGAAATGGTGCTAGCACTCGTAGCCTGGATCCAACTCAGAAATCACCGCGCATATTTATCACATCGACGTAAAAAACTGACCAAAGCAAATATCAAAACCTATATTTCGCACTATTTTTTCAGCCAATAGTGACATTATTCAACCCTCCCTCAACTCATCCGGAAAGGATACTGGCTGGCATTAAGTCTATTTTTGTAAAAATGTCAGCGTGAACTTCCAGAGCGCTAAGATATGCAAGCTGCACTTTATTAAGGGGTGTAAACAAGGAGCGCTCGCCATTTTTTATCGCAACAACAACGGATATAAACTTTGAGACCATCATGAAAGATGTTG
>JBAYZR010000175.1:0-7522 GCA_041672425.1 Pedobacter sp.
ACAATCTCCACGTTGTAGGGGCCATCTTCCCGCCACTCAAAGCAGATTCGCCACACGGCAAAGGCGATGGTGTCTTTCCACCCGGACTGGATTTTCCAGATGCCGAGGTTTTCCACGATCCCAAGAAAGAAGCCACCAAACACCGCGCCAGGTATACTGCCGATGCCGCCAATGATCGCGGCGATGACCCCCTTCATGATGGAGTTCATCCCCATGTTCGGATCGATTAGAAAGTAACGTTCCTCTAGGATGTACAGCAGCGTCCTCCTAGGTTTATGAATAATGAAGACGCGACCCCTGTGTTTCTCGCACTTTGTGTATCCAGGTTTTTCCGGTCTTCCCTACTGCTCCACCAGTTTCCTACTCTGGCATGGTCGCGGCACTCGGCTAATCTTTTTCCCGTCCCGCGCTATCGGAGCCACAAAACGAAACCACTCCTCGTTTTGCTCCGCCACGTTGCGCCGATGTCGCCACTCTTGCCGACTTCTGCCGCGCCAAGCCTCGGTTCTCCTCGGTTTGGTTCAATGTTGTCAGCGCGAACCGGCGCGCAGTTTCTTCACGCGTCCGGTTGAATGCGTTGTTCGCTGCTCTGTCTGCACATCTGCATAGGAATCCAACAATTGTCGGATCATTCGCTGATATTGCGTATGATATTTTGAGGCCTCTGTTTTGAAGAACTCAACGCTCTTCTTGCTGAGGGAAATCGTTACCTTGACCGATTCCTCACTGAAGGCTAGCTCTGCCGGAGAGGGAAGAAAATCTCGTATAATCTTAATTTCGCCTAAAGATTCATCGGTGTATTTTATTTTCGTACTCATAAGTCGCCTTTCCTTTCCGCCAGTAACCGGCTCCAATTATACGAATCAGGTTGTTTCGGTACGTAAAACGTACCGTTAGGATTCCTTCGCCGACCTTACCAAAACAATAGTAGCGCATTTCATTATCGCTGTGATTCACGTCTTCAGCAATTATACGATGGGGATCGGCAAAGGCATATTGAGCCGATGCAAATGAGACCCCATGCTTTTGCAAGTTTTCATGATCCTTTTTCGAGTCCCATTCAAAATGTGCTGTTGACATGCAATTACCTTATCAGGAACCAAAGTAAAAAACCATACTATATTATGGCTTATAATATGGTTTATAATCTGCTTTTGTCTTTGTTCGCAACCAACAACTACATCACCAGCCCCCGCGCGTGAATCCTTACAATAGCAACATAACAAGCAACGTTAGCCCTCCGTTCCAGTTGGTAGTTGGTAGGTTGCGTTGAACGGCTTCATTGTGAAACGCAACCTACTGCCGATGCCGCCAATGATCGCGGCGATGACCATCTTCAAGATGGAGTTCATCCCCATGTTCGGATCGATTAGAAAGGAATGTCCATCTAGGCGATCCTAAAATGCATTATGTCCCCGGAATATTCCCGAGATGTGCGTACCTTCATGCGAAAGTTAGGATAGAGACAGGCTTTTGAAGTCTTTTACGTTGTAGAAACTATAATGCCTTTGGTTTGACTTGAATACTTGTGCTTGCGACTCTGATACAATAGAAAATACAGAATGATGTACAGATTTCAACTTTTCTGAACGTTTGTAATTCCTTTTAGCCCACTCCATCTGTTCTTCATCCAGACTTGTAAATGAACTGGCTAATATGTTCTTTGCGGCACATAAGAAATGAAAAGATATAATGCCTTGTTTAGTACACTCACGGATAAACTGCTTAACAATAGTGGTGGAAGGATTCAAGTGCAATACAATCTGCCTGTCAAAGTCAAAATACAGAATGATTTCAATTATTGATAATGATTTGAATTCCAAAAAACGAAAATTCATCCCCGGCTCAGCTGGCGACTTCATGATTTTAAAGAATTTTATATCCGACTCAGGACAGATAAAGAAAATACCTGGAATTAAAAAATCTTCGACATAAACAGAGTTTGTAATGACGGTTCTTTCCGGATATTTGCTAATATTATTAATTAGTTCCGCAGGGTAAACCACACCACTTGCATTAAATTTTCTGCTTAGTTCTTCAAAGTTTAAAGGCATTTCTGTTATTCCTCCCTTGATATTTTTCTATTGCTCCAATTAGCAAAATAACAAGCAGAGCCCCCCCCCGGACTCTCCTGGCAAACTCCTTTTCTTGAACCGCTGTTTACAGTCTACTATTTTGAGACATTTTGTACATACTACATCATAAAGTCAAACAGTTGCTCCGCTTCAACCAGGATGCAGATGCAATCAGATACGATCTCTCTTTATCCCGAGAATTCCCGGAGACCGGAAGAGGAGGATGATGATCAGCACGGCAAAGGCGATGGTGTCCTTCCACCCGGACTGAATCTTCCAGATGCCAAGATTTTCCACAATCCCAAGAAAGAAGCCACCAAAAACCGCGCCAAGTTATACTGCCGATGCCACCAATGATCGCGGCGATGACCCTCTTCATGATGGAGTTCATCCCCATGTTCGGATCGAGTAGAAAGGAACGTCTCTAGGCGGTATTAAAATGCATTATGTCCCCGGAATATTCCCCATGAGAAAAAGGAAATCATCACTTGACCGGAAAACAGCTGCTGTGACAAAGTAAAAAAACTTACCTCGCGACCGCGTTCCATAAGCCGGTCGCCATCACCGGAATACGAAGCCGATTGACAAATATGGCGCCGATCTACTCTTCCAGGTGATCAGTCAGCGTTACGAGCGGGGCTCAACAATCATTACCTCAAACAAAGCCTTCAAAAATTGGCCGGAAATCTTCAACAACGATAGTACGCTCACATCGGCACTTCTCGACCGACTCCTGCATCATGCAGAAACACAGGTCATTGAGGGCAAAAGCTACCGCATGAAAGATCAGATAGAAGCCTGAAGAAAACAAAACCGCCGACCTCGGGAAAAACCGAAGTCGGCGGACTGTTGCCACAACATTTTTAAAGTGCCGCGTTTGCTACATTTTCACGGAACCGGTGACAGAAATATGGGGAGTGTCCCTAGTTTCCCTCGTAGGTGGATTCAAGTACCCAGACCGTTTCCACCTGCACGATCTGCGGCACATGCAACGCCTCGTCATTAGCAAGCAGCGCCCGCGCCGCCTGCATCTGTGGCACAGCGCCGGGGTCATCCACCAGGATTCTGATAAGCACGTTGGTATCAACGGCGATCATATCCTGCTGCCCCGTGTATGAATTGCAGCTTCCATCTCCTCAAGCGTGACGGATCGGGTTGCGGTCAGTAGACCAAAGGCTGGGCTTTCCAGCCGGTTACGAACCTCGTGTTCAATCATTATCCCGGTACTTTGCCTGGCTATCTTCAGGTCATAAGCGATCTGAAGGTTGAGCCAGAACTCCGGCGCAGTGCCGAAAAACCGCGCAATCCGGAGGGCAGTGTCAGCGGTAATGGAACGATTACCGTTGATAATGGCGGTAATGCGGTTGGCCGGCACATGCAGTTCATGGGCAAAGGCGTTGGCTGTCATGCCGATTTCCGC
Organism: Pedobacter sp.; assembly: GCA_041672425.1. Lineage (GTDB taxonomy): Bacteria > Desulfobacterota > Desulfuromonadia > Geobacterales > Pseudopelobacteraceae > JACPFJ01. Next base: position 3,496 of record JBAYZR010000175.1, read on the forward strand.
CAGCTCGTCTTTGAGGATTTCTCCCGGGTGTATGGGGCGCATTCCGTTCACGATGCTAGTCCTTTCAATGATAATCAACAATCTCCACGTTGTAGGGGCCATCTTCCCGCCACTCAAAGCAGATTCGCCACTGCTGGTTGATGCGAATGCTCTGCTGTCCTTTTCGGTCACCACCCAGCGCCTCAAAGCGATTGCTCGGAAGGTTCATCAAGTCTTCGATACAGGTAGCGCTTTCGAGTATCTGCAATCGTTTTTCAGCCTGTTGGGCACATGCCTGGAAACGCGGAACCCGATCACCACGGTAGAGTTTTTCAGTATGTTTGCAGGCAAATGACCTGATCATGATTTCAGCCTAGCCCGATCTGAGTTGTACGTCAAGCGTAAAACCTGTGAGTAGCATTTCATCATTTGTTGCTTGCCAAGGGAGCGATGGAGAAGCGAAAATACGACGAGCGTAGCGCGGAATACCCGCTAAATGCGATCTCTCTTTGTCCCGGAAATGCCCTGAGGCCGGAAGAGGAGGAAGATGATCTGCACGGCAAAGGCGGTAGTGAAATCCTAGCGGGGATTCTGCTTTATATTTTTCTATTGCCACATTTAGCAACATAACAAGCAGCGTCTCTCTAGGGTTGCCCAGAGCTTCTTGGCAACTAAGAAGTCTGACCCCAGATCCCTCCTCAGGAAATACACGAAAGGGGTGGCAGGGTGGGTGAGTTCTCTAGCGTTTGCTGACATGAAGTGAAATTTGCAGAGCATGGCGATTTAGTAAACAACTTAACAACGTCCCCTTAGCCCTCTCTATAATTGCGATCAGTATGGATGGTCGCGGTCGTGCACTGGACAACATTTTTGTAGAACGGCTCTGGCGAAGCGTGAAGCATGAGGATGTGTATCTGAAAGGGTACGTCAAGATGCCTGAATTACAGCTGGGCCTGACAGAGTACTTTGAGTTTTACAACACGGAAAGACCCCATCAATCGCTGAGCTACAGCACACCGGATCAGGTCTATCAAACGGCCAGCGGCGGCGGAGCGACGATCATGGATAAATTCAAAGAACGAAAAACTCGTTTTGAGGTAGAAACAAAATCAAAAGCAGTGACTACCATCTTAAACTCAATGGATTATTGTCTTGACAAAAGGGTCCACTAAAGAAGCCTGAAGAAAATAAAACCGCCGACCTCGGGAAAAACCGAAGTCGGCGGACTGTTGCCACAACATTTTATGTGCCGCGTTTGCTACATTTTCACGGAACCGGTGACAGAAATATGGGGAGTGTCCCTAGTTTCCCTCGGAATATCACCCCACTGATTTCTCTGATTTCTTAGAGGGCATCAAACTTGTCTATACCTTCGAGTATCGATACGTCCCCTTGATCCTAGCCACTAAATATCCGCCAACAGAACTTGCATCGCGTAATCCGATAAACACATCTTCTGGTACATCGAAGTATTGGTACATCCCTCCATTTTTAAATTCAACCTGCAATGTTGAACTTTTTTCATCATAGCCAACCGCTTCGACATTACTTGAATCTACAGGTATCATTTTCATAATGCTCTCCATATTATTTTACTTTATCTATTTTCGGATTTTGAGATCTCCAAGTTTCAACCAACTCTTCGTAATTGGGATTGGCCTCCATCTTGATGCCCCAGCCGCCTGGATTTTGCGAATTATCTAAAGATATCTCATCATAAATAATGGGGTCTTGGCTATCTGGTCTTCTATTCTTGGGCGGAGCTTCTATTGTTGTCCGCATCGGCAATTTAACTGCTTCGCCCAAAATAATTGCTTCGCCCGTTCTCAATATGGGCAGCATACCTGTTAGTCCATCCAAGTTATCTGATAAAGCAGATGTAATATGATTTCTATCAGAGGAGTTAGTTAACCTGAGAGCGAAGAATGTGCCGCATTGCGAAAGAATTGTCGGATTAATTTCTGATGGCCTTTGACTCACTATCATAGCTCCTATCCCATACTTCCTCCCCTCTTTGACAATTCGCTGAACTATTTTTGACGCCATCCCTTGAGAGTCATCATTTAAATAAATATGCGCTTCTTCCATAACTATTAGTAATGGCCTGTGCCTACCACCTTGAGACAAATTTCTTGCCCAAAACAAGGCTTCATACAGCAATCTTAGAAGTGCCCCTATCGTTGTTTGTAAAATATCAGCAGGCACACCAGACAGGTCTAATATTGCAACAGGTCTGTCACTAACTATCCAATTTTTCAGAAGGCAATCAAGATCCTGTACAACTTTTCCATCGACTTCAGGCATCCAATCATTAGGCTTAAAAATAAAATCGTACCTAGGAATTCTCAGCTTGGTACCTAACAATAGAAGCTGTTTCCCAATATTTAAGGAGCCAGGCAAGTTGAAGATTTTATCTTCACCGGCTTCAGTTACGATGTTTTTAAAAATGGGAGGTATCCCTTCCATGGGATTACCCTTTAATTCTTTTCCATCGGCACCCGTTTCATAAGCTAAATTATCACTTGGTTTTCCAGGATTCCCTTTATAGTATGTTCCAAATACTTCAACGAACAATTCATACCACAAATGATGAATGCTGAATGGAATTGGAGAGTCAATACTTAGTGTATCAGCAGATGCCCCTTTTCTTGGGTAATTTGCCAAGGATTCAATTTTATATTTTTGCACTCTCTCCATTACTATATTTCTATCCTTTTCATTATTAAACTCACCGAAGCTAATCTCGCATAACTCGTCGAAATTTAATGCCCAAAAGGGTATGTACAAATCTTTCTCTCTTAACTTGGAAGAGGAATCTGCATTTATTTTATAAATATGTGCTTTTTCTTGCAGCGCGTGGCCATATTCACCGTGAATGTCTAGCATAATTATTCTGGAAGAAGGATATTTTTCATTGTCAGATAACGCGTTCATGATGCTTGCTACTGTCGTAGATTTACCGGAACCAGTTGTTCCGACGACCGCAGAATGCCTAGTGATCAGTTTATTCACATCGATTAATGCAGGGATTGAATCTGCATTTGATATGTGGCCTAGCTTTACAAAATATGGTTTATCTGGTTGTCCATAGATATTTTTTAACTCTTTTTCTGATACCAAATGAACTTCGTCGCCAATGGTTGGGTACTGAGAAAGCCCTCTATGAAATACTCCGTTTCTCGGCCCTTCTCCTATCAATTGAATTGTCATCCATCTATAAGCAGGGCACTGATTCTCGGTTTGTTTTCCAGGGACGGCACTTGCCCCTACTTGACTGATAATTCCGAACAAGTCATTAAAACCAATAGGTATTCTAATAAAACTACCTATTTGACCAACCCTATATCCTTGGCCGTCAATGTATACAAATCCTGTTAAAGATTCCTTTGACAAGGAAATACTGACTGTGGTTCCATTTACGTCTTGCACGTCACCAAGGTAGGTTTCTTTGCTAGACATTCTGACCTTCCTTGGGCGAACCTATTATTTTTTTTAGAAAGTCTGTTAAAACAGAAAAGTCACCAAGTTTAATTTGGGATTTAAGGTCACCAGAATCATCAGTTTTTTTATCATTACAAATAAAATTCAATAGGTCCACATCGTCATCGTCTTTTGTTTGAGCTCTATTCCAAGTGCCCAAATTTGTTCCGATTATTGCTTTGTAAAATGTCCAAACATTAAGATTATGCTGATTTTTAGCCCACCTATATGCTGCTGGATATCTTTCTACATGTTCATCACCGTCAGATATAATTTCATACCGTTCATACATTAATCCAAGAACCATCGCCGTTGGATTTGCCTTTAGAGCATTTATGATTGTATCGTTCAAATGACCGTCATTAAACGAATAGCCAGACAGGATTAGGAAGGATGATTTCTTTCGAATGAACCTGTTTAATTGATCAATCAATGCCAAGTATGATCCATTCGTAAAAAGTCAAAACAGCATAACCATCTAATATATTTACAAATATCTCAAATATTAACTTGCAATAAATTCGGTTTTGTGGTAGCAATCTTCAATCATTTCAATGAGATGAATGGA
>JBAYZR010000176.1:0-7513 GCA_041672425.1 Pedobacter sp.
AGGTGCGCGCATGTGTAGGTCAGCAGCAGCAATAGGGGTCAAGCAGCAATAGGGGTCAAGCAGCAATAGGGGTCAAGCAGCAATAGGGGTCAAGAAGCAATAGGGGTCAAGAAGCAATAGGGGTCAAGAAGCAATAGGGGTCAAGAAGCAATAGGGGTCAAGAAGCAGCAATGGGGGTCAGGTCTCAATTCTTGACAGTCATAAATTCTTTGTTATGTTTTGAGAAGATTCAAAACACTCAAAGGAGGAAGAAGCAGCAATGGGGGTCAAGCAGCAATGGGGGTCAGGTCTCAATTCTTGACAGTCATAAATTCTTTGTTATGTTTTGAGAAGATTCAAAACACTCAAAGGAGGAAGCGATGGCACGACCTTTAAGAATTGAATATCCAGGTGCCTTTTACCATGTCACCTCGCGAGGCAACGAACAGAAGGATGTATTCAGAAGTCAAAGAGACCGGGAAAAGTTTTTGGAATATCTGGCAACGGCAACGGAGCGATATGGGGCGGTAATCCATGCTTACTGCCTGCTCAGTAACCACTACCACCTCCTCTTGGAAACTCCGGGGGGGAATCTGTCGCAGATCATGCGGCACATAAACGGCGCATATACTACATATTTCAATGTCAAACGGAAAAGAGCAGGCCATTTATTCCAAGGCAGATACAAGGCGATACTTATCGCAGCTGATGAATATGCGGCTGAACTTTCACGCTACATCCATTTGAATCCGGTACGTGCTGGAATAACATCCAAACCGGAGGAATATAGGTGGTCCAGCTATCGGACTTACATAGGCGAAAACAAGGTACCTGATTGGTTGAAAACGGAATTCATACTTGGTTGTTTTGGCGGGAATGCCCCTGCTGTTCAAAACAAGTATAGGGAATTCGTTGAAGACCTGCTCGATAGTGAGTACGACAGTCCTTTGAATGCAACAGTGGCCTCAACAGTATTGGGAAGTGAAGTGTTTTTAAAGGAAATATCGGAACGACATCTGAGTGGAAAACGGGCAGGGCGAGACGTACCGGCTGTGAAGGAACTGGCAAGACGGCCTTCCATTGATGAAATAACAAATAAAATCAAGGCGGAGCTTAACGAAAGTGACGTGTTGGTGAGGAACATGAGCATTTATTTCTGTCAGAAGTATAGCGGAGCAAAACTAAAAGAAATAGGCGATCATTTCGGAATAAGCGATGCGGCAGTATCGCAGGCAAGCCGGCGGTTGGTATTAAAGGCAGAAAATGATCAACAATTGAAGAAGATGATCGGTCGAGTGGAGGCCCTTTTAAGGTGTGTCAGAAGTTGAGATTTGACCCCCATCTGATTTGAAGTTGAGATTTGACCCCCATCTGATTTGCTGACACGCCTCCCCTGGTCAGGGGGGCTGTTTCTGGCCGGCTTCATAGCCATCACCGGATCACCGCCATTTTCTCCGTTCATCAGCGAGTATACCATTGTCAGTAGCGCCTTTATCGATGGGCGTTATTGGGTAGGAGGGCTGTTTCTGCTCTTTTTGACGGTTGTCTTTATAGGCATGGCGCTTACCGTGCTGCCGATGGTCATGGGCGCCCCACCAACGGACATCGCACCGACTGACTACGAGGACCGGCTGTTGACGGTGGGACCTCCACTCTTCATGATGCTGATAATCCTCGCGCTGGGGGTATGGCCGCCGGAATTTCTGGTCGCGTTACTCAATGACGGCGCCGCCATGCTGGGGGTGAAACCATGAATGGTTCCCTACGCACCATTTACAACGGTTCCTCACTTCCGCTATCTGATATTCCCGCAGTCGATTCCAGCCGGTTTTTGCAAAGCATTCTCGACGCCGCTGACCGTGGATGGCGCATTGTCTCGTACTTTGGGATTCCAGGCCAGGCAGGCATTGCGCTGGTTTGCGTACTTGCCAATAAGGCTGAAGGTCAGCTTGCAGTGACCCGTACAGATGTGATCGATGACCACTTTCCATCTATCGCCTCCCTCTGCACACAGGTACAACTGTTTGAGCGCGAGATTGCCGAGCAGTGCGGTCTGATTTTTGACGACCATCCATGGTTCAAGCCGGTGCGTTTCCACCGCGCATTAGTCCCCGGACGCGATGCCTGGAACCGGCCTGCGGACGAGCCTATCCGTGTGGGGGTTATGAAATATTTTCAGGTGGCAGGCGATGAAGTGCATGAAGTTGCCGTTGGTCCGGTACACGCCGGGATCATCGAACCGGGACATTTCCGTTTCCAGTGTCACGGTGAAGAGGTCTTTCATCTGGAGATTTCACTCGGCTATCAGCACAGGGGGATCGAAGCAGCCCTCATTGGCGGGCCTCACCCACGAACCTTGCAGGTGATGGAGAGTGCCGCCGGAGACACTAGCATCGGCCATGGTCAGGCATACTGCATGGTCATTGAAGCATTGTCCGGGATAAAGGTACCGCCTCGGGCAGAAGTCTTGCGAGGTATTGCGCTCGAACTGGAACGGCTGGCAAACCATACCGGTGACCTGGGCGCAATAGCAGGCGATGTCGGCTATCTTCCAACCGCGTCCTTCTGTGGTCGTCTCAGGGGGGATTTCCTCAATATGACAGCTGTCCTCTGCGGCAGCCGGTTTGGCCGGGGACTTCTCACCCCAGGCGGCACTATCTTCGATCTCACGGCCAATCAGCGTGACGATCTGCTCAAACGTCTGGCAGAGGTGAGACGAGACCTGACCAATGCCGTTGAACTCCTCTGGAGTTCTCCTTCGGTCATGGGGCGTTTGGAGGGAACAGGCACGGTGACACGTGAACAGGGGCTTGAACTCGGACTGGTAGGTCCTGCTGCCCGGGCCTGTGGGATCAAGCGGGATGTGCGCAATGATTATCCGTTCGGGATATATCGCATGACCCACCTCCCGGTTGCCACTGCCTTCCATGGAGACGTTTGCGCACGAACCATGATCAGATGGCAAGAAGCACAGAAATCCATGGATTTCATCGAGGAGCAGCTACGACATATCCCAGGTGGAGAACATCGTGTCAAAGCCGCGCCGTGCGTTGGTCAGCGCTTGGCCGTGGCGCTGACAGAGGGGTGGCGCGGAGAGATCTGTCACGTTGCGCTTACCGATGAGGCAGGGCGGTTTCTTCGCTACAAAATCGTCGACCCCTCGTTTCATAACTGGCAAGGACTCGCCATGGCGCTTCGAGAACAGCAAATATCCGATTTTCCGCTTTGCAACAAGAGTTTCAACCTCTCCTATTGCGGGTTCGACCTATAGTTTCACATTGATTGGCAAGCAGTCTGTTGAAGGAGCTGCATCATGATCAGAGCAATCGTTTCCCGTATCAAACAAGGGTATCGCACCATGCCCTATCCAGCAAAGCCTCTACAGATGCCGGAAAGGTTTCGCGGTTATCCGGTTGTTTCCACGCTCACCCGCACCGCCGAACAAGTGGATGAGACAGCCAACTGCGCGTACGGCGCTTTCACCACGGAAAGCGGGGGGTGTCTGGACATGGGTAAATGTCTTTTTTGTGCCGAATGTTCAGCAGGAGCTATTGAATTCACAACGGATTATCAACTAGCCGTTACCAGTCGTGAGCATCTGATGGTGCATCCCGGATCAGAACGGCATCACGCTCGACAACTAGCGCCAGATCTGCTCCGTATGTTTGGCCGATCACTCAAATTCCGTGAGGTCAGCGCCGGGGGATGTAACGCCTGCGAGGCTGATACCAACGTGCTCTCAACAATCGGCTGGGATCTGGGTCGCTTCGGTATCCAGTTTGTGGCGTCGCCACGTCACGCGGATGGGCTTTGGGTTACCGGGCCGGTTACTCAAAACATGGTCAAGGCCCTGATAACTACCTATGAGGCGATTCCCGCTCCCAAGATCGTTGTCGCCTGCGGCGCCTGCGCAATCAACGGCGGACCATACATTGATTTCCCTAATGTCAATAACGGTGCAGGCAGTCTCATTCCTGTCGATCTCTACATACCAGGCTGCCCCCCCCATCCGGCGACCATCCTGGACGGGCTTCTGCGCATTCTTGATAAAATTCGATGATAGCTGATTATGCTGTATAGATTATCGTAGGTTGGGGTGAGGAACGAACCCCAACGGGATTAATATTGCCAACAGCGTCATCGTTGGGGTTCATGATAGGCTGTTCACCCCAACCTACAACTGACCTTCTTGTTTTCCTATAAAATGCATTATGTCTCAGGAATATCCACAATAGAAAAATAACAAGCAGCGTTCATCTGCCTGTTCTCTGTTCAGAAAAATCAAGGGCACAGACTTGGAAAAGCATATAATATTGGATGCTTCGATGAAGAACAAAAACAAGTAAAAGCATCCAATATTAGATACCACCATGGCATCTAATATTGGATGCTGACATATACTATTAGATACAAGTATATAATATTAGATACCGGCTCTAACCGGTCAATAACGAGTTGGAGCGATAGAAACGATGAACCTTGAAGAAAGAAAAAGACTGGCCAAGTTAAACGCTGACTGGCGCTCTGGAGAAAAGATTGAGGGTCTTCAGTTCCGGTATAACTCAACTGTAATAGTGACGCTTGCAGATGGATCTACTACGACCGGATGGATTGTCGCTGCTTCCACTGATGGTCCCGAACCCACATACACCATTGAAGCCCAAGACGGAAGCGGTGACATTGAGTGCCTTGAGTCAGCCATCAAGAAAGATGAGAAATGAAAAGGCTAAAACTTCCCGTCATAAAAGATGAAGAAACTTATTGACCATCTGAGCCGACGTGCCCTATCTGCAAGAAGAGAAAAGTACTCGAACCTCATTCTATGGCAGTGCTTGGTGTAGGCGCACTTCTTATGGATCGAAAAAATGATTCAGGAGGTACATCATCCGACATGGACGCTTTCTTTTAACATGGCATGGTGCCCATGACGGTGGTGAGGGAGAAGATAGAGAAATTGGATGCATGCTTGACATCATAAAGGACATCCGAGGTGGTCAGGCGGAGATGTATTTCTGTTCAACGGAATGTCTACGGCAGTTTCTGAACTTTTGCGTTGATGAGCTGGAGCAGAAGATGGCGCGATTGAGAAGCTCCAACACGCGCTCAGACCGTGACCGGGCATAAATCCGCCCGGCAGGTCAAGCGCAGCCCCGTTGAACAAAATATAAAAATAACTTCGAGAGTGTAAAGCCTATGAGAACCGATGAACAGCGCGACCACTGTATTGACGTGCTCTTGACGAGAGTTAAGACTCTGGAAACCGAAGTAGCAAGGTTAAAGGGCGAGTCACTCACCGAAGAAAACTTCATAGAGCAACAAAATACGGAATTGAGCGCATCTCAAATATTTCCCTTCTCCAAATCCGAACGAAAAAAACACTTCAACAAACCGACTGATTCATCACTTGAAAACGCAATCGGCACCCGCTGGATTGGCCGCATCGGGGTGCTGGCAATCCTCTTCGGGGTTGCTTTTTTCCTAAAATACTCATTTGACAACAAACTAATTGGTGAAACCGGACGGGTCGTGCTCGGTATATTCTGGGAATAAACTAGGGACACTTCCCGTATTTCTTGATAGATCAGCTGTACGATAAGTGACACCTTCGGTCGGCGGTTGCCCTATAAGCAGTCGGCAACGGCGTTGACTGCATCAGTCTGGAAGGGTTGTTTCTTGAATTTGAGTTTCATCTATCGTGACCCCATTTTATAGCAACAGCCTGTATTTATGGCTTTTTTTATAAATTTTATTCTGCATTTATTCTGCATATTTATTCTTTTTATTCTGCAACTTTCCAGATAGGAGCCTTACGTGACCCGACGTTTTTTGTCTTTCCTGATCGTCGCATATTAGTAATCAAGTTACTTATTTTATTGTGTTTCTGATCATCATCCAAAGCCTCACTCAATTTTCCCCACAGGAGGCGCATTGCGAGGGGAGGCTGGAGGGACATTCTATAGTCCACCTGTCAAGTGAAAAAATTGCTCTTTAAAAATTATAAGGAAAAGGCTAATGGGAGGAAGGCTAAGGGGCTGCTTGCTATTTTTCTATTGCCACAATTAGGAGAGAATTCAAGGGTCGCGTCTACATTCTACACAAAATGTAAAATGTAAACGAGACCCCTATGTTCCCCCCTTGAATATCTTTAATCCGTGCTATACAGTGTGGAATCCTTACATAACCTGACCGAAAGAACCAAACTCGTGAACCAGCAAGCCCTATCCTCCTGCATCTGGTCAGTTGCCGATCTTCTGCGCGGTGACTACAAACAATCCGATTATGGCAAGCTTATTCTCCCCTTTACAGTTCTCCGCCGTCTTGACTGTGTGTTGTATCCGACAAAAGACGACGAAAAACCGATCAGCCGCATATTCAGCAACAGTGCTTTTGGATACCGCACCATCACGGTGGAGCGACCGTTGCGGGATGAACAGGGAAATGTCATTTTGGGGAGTAAAGGGAAGGTGAAAGGAAAGCAACAGCCTGACAGCAGCCTACGGGATACGGAGAACGTGCCGCTGAATGAGGATTGAGCGCATGAAAACTTTGAATACAGTATTCAAAAAGTGCTTGCATTCAACTGTGTATATGGTAGAAGATATCCTTAACAGTACCCCCTACGCATTCCGTAAGATCTGCGCACCATGGGGGGTCATTTTTTTTCTGGGGGCGAGTAATGCAATTTACTAAGCCCCCTTTGTCATATCAGGAACAGATAGACCTGCTCTTATCCCGCGGCATGACAATTAACAACCATGGTCGCGCCCGCCGTTTTCTCACCCACCTGAATTATTATCGCTTGGCTGCCTATTGGCTCCCCTTCGAGCAGGATCATGCCTCCCATACTTTCAAGCCTGGAACAACCTTTGACATGGTAGTTGAACATTATATCTTTGACCGTGAACTGCGCTTACTGATCATGGATCCAATCGAGCGCCTGGAAGTGTCGCTCCGGGCGCAATGGGCATATCACCTGGCACATACCTACGGCCCACATTCCCATCTGGATGAAAGCATCTTCAAGCCCAATTGTCATCACAACTACAATGTCACAGTATTACAGGAATCCGTGCGAAAAAGTTCTGAGACGTTTATCCGGCATTTCAGAAATACCTACGATGAAAAACTGCCACCTGTTTGGGCTGTTTGCGAGATTATGACCTTTGGTCAGCTCTCACGGTGGTACGCCAACTTGAAGCGCGGTAATGACCGTAATGCAATTGCCAGCATTTACGATATGGATGAAACCAACCTGGTTTCATTCATTCATAATCTGAGTGTTGTCAGAAATATCTGTGCTCACCATTCCAGCCTCTGGAATCGAGAGTTTTCCATAGCCTGGAAGATCCCGACTCACAGACCCTTTGCACTATTGGCCAACCTTAATCGCAACGACGGAAAAATGCTGTACAACACCCTCGCTATGCTTGCCTACCTGATGGATATTCTTAATCCCGGTCACCATTGGAAAAAACGTCTCGGAGATCTTTTCCTACATCATCCAAGTGTTAAATCATGCACTATGGGATTCCCT
>JBAYZR010000177.1:0-7479 GCA_041672425.1 Pedobacter sp.
GGCATTTTTCATGGCACCGATATCCCGCACGACACTTTCACTCTGTCTGCAAAAAGCCAACGTCAGGGTTGATACCGGAAGAGCAATTTCTGTGCAGTCGCTGACTCCGATACTGGATGAATTGCGGGAAAAGCAGCTTGTTTTTGAAATGCAGGGTGGCTTTCTCTGCCAATCTGTATTGCAGCATCCGCTGATCCGTCAGATTGAACAGGACGGCAACCTTGAACGGTTTACTTTGGGAGTAAAGCCGCATATCAGATGCAATTATTACAAGAGCCCCGCTCAATGCCTTCAAGATCTGCGGCTGGCAGTGTATCTGCGAGATGAAGCGGAAGTGCAGCGAATCCTCGACTACTATTACAAATACTATCACTACGAATTGAAAAACAGCGATCCGTTTTCTACCATTTTCCCGGAGCCGCTTGATTCAGCTTTTATTATCACACTACCAGCGCCGTTGCAGTTCAACATTTTGGTCTCTCTGACAGCCAGTTCCTTCAGGGCACTCCTCCCTTCCTCAGCGTTCGATCTTCTGGAAACGCTTGTCTCAGTCAGTACGGATGTGCCGCTTTCCGGCGCCTATTATCATATTTTTTACCTGATGCTGCGGGGGCGCCTGAACGATGCCGGGCGAGCGATTGAAAAATTCGGGCAGGATGCCATTCCGGAGTTAGCCGGGATGCTGGCGATGATGCGCGGCGATGACGACGGCGCAATTGCCCTGTTTGATAAAGGAATTGCGCGAATAAAAAAGAATAGCGGCAAGCGCAAGGTCTTTTATGCAAGTACGGCAGGTCTGTTTTACCTGCTCTCACTGGTACGGAGCGCTCGTCACGACCATCTGAAGATAGCGGTTGAACTTTCTGAGATTGCCCTTAAACATCAGGAACACCCCCAACACCATATTTTCTGGCTCCTTAATCGTTTCGCTGAACTCCGTCTGGGAAACAACCGCCAAAAAAAAGAGCTGGAAGATGCGTGTCGCAAGGAATACGAACTTGACCCGCTGTCTCACCTGGTGCGCAGCTTGATCGCGCTTTGGCTGAAATTGCCGGTAATGGCGCTGCACAGCAAGATATTGGACAGGATTTCCGACGATGCAAAACTCTCCGGCTTTCTCTGGATTGCAGCAGAAGCGGCGCTGCTGAGTAAAGCTATTAATCCCGAAGGGAAACATACCACGGCTTGGGCGGAGCAACTCTGTAGCAAAGAGCGGCTTGTCAGTCTCTCACTATCCACGGAGAGCGGCAATGACTGGGAGCGTTCACTCACAGCGCTTCTTTCAATCGGCTCTTCAGATATCTCATCAAAAGAGACCGTTCAGAAACAGTCACGCCTGCTCTGGTTTCTGTCGGGAAAAGAAACAAACCTGGGCATTCAGCCAGTTGAACAGAAACAGACCGCCAAAGGGTGGACAGGTGGACGTAATGCTGCGCTGAAGCGGTTATTTGAAGAGGGCGCAAAGCTCGATTTCCTGACACCTCAGGATCGGAAAATCATCGCCTGCATCCGCAAGGAGCGAGGTTACGGCTATTACTCCACAACTACCTACGAGTTTGACAATATCAGCGCGATCCGCGCCATGATCGACCATCCGCTGGTGTTCAACTATTCGCATAATGATGAACCGGTAACCGTGAGCAAGGGGACTTTTACCCTGGAAGTTATGCGCAAGAAGGGGAATCTGACCATCACACTCTCACCACTTCCAGACAATGACGGTTCCCCCTTCCTCTCCTGGGAGGGCGCCTCGCGACTGCTTTTGTACGAACCGACCACAGAACAGCGGCGCATTGCCGCTATTATCGGCGAAGGTCTTACCGTTCCGAAGGCTGGCGAAAAACAGATAACTTCCGCCATCACAGCCATTTCGCCCCACGTCACTGTGCATTCGGATATTGTCGGCGACGATACTGCCGGAGCTGAAACCGTAGAAGCGGACAGCCGCCTGTACATCCTGCTTCGGCCTTCCGGTGACGGCGTCAGCGTTGAACTTCGCATTCGCCCCTTTGGAGAACATGGCCCGACATTTCCGCCTTCACGTGGCGGCGCAACGCTTATTGCCCAGGTTCAAGGGAAAAAGCTGCAATGCAGTCGTGATCAGAAACGTGAACAAAAACATCTCGAAATGCTGCTGAAAATATGCAGCACCTTTGATCTCTACGGATGTCACGATGAACAATGGCGGATTGACAATCCGAAAGGCGCCCTTGAACTTCTGGAAGAGCTGCACGAGGCGATGATTGCGGCGCCCGATGCCTTTGTCATGCAGTGGCCGGAGGGGGAGCGCTTCAAACTGCGTGGATCAGCATCATGGGAACGGTTAAAACTGTCGGTTCGCTCTGGCAAGGAATGGTTTTCGTTGGAGGGGGAGGTACCGGTCTCGGAAGATGAGGTAATCTCCCTGCAATGCCTGATGGAGCTTATGGAAAGCGGAAAGGGGCGATTTGTTCAGCTTGCGGAAGGGGAGTTTATGGCGCTTTCCGACGAGTTCCGGCGTCGTCTCGATGACCTGCGGCGTGTCATGAATCGTCATGGCAAGGAGTTGCGTTTTCACCCGTTGGCCGCGCCGCTTGTGGATGAAGCGCTTGACGGCGTTGGAAGCCTCAAGGGGGATAAAACCTGGAAGTCGCTCCTGGCGCGTTTTCGTGAGGCAGAAGCGCTGCAGCCGGTTCTCCCTGCAACGCTTCAAACAGAATTGCGCGACTATCAGCTCGCAGGGTTTGACTGGCTCAGTCGTCTGGCGCACTGGGGCGTTGGCGCATGTCTGGCCGATGACATGGGGCTGGGCAAGACAATCCAGGCGCTGGCGCTGCTGATCAACCGCGCCCCTGCCGGACCGTCGCTTGTTCTGGCGCCCACCTCGGTTTGCCTCAACTGGGAGAGTGAAACCCACCGTTTCGCGCCAACTCTTCAACCCCGCATCTTCGGGTCAGGCAACAGAAAATCATTCATTGAATCACTACAGCCATTTGACCTGGTGATCTGTAGCTACACCATGTTCCAGCAGGAAGCAGAGTTGCTGAATTCGGTACAATGGGAAACCGCTGTGCTGGATGAAGCCCAGGCCATCAAAAACATGACTACCAAGCGCTCCCAGGCCGCGATGCAAATCAACGCCGGATTTCGCATCGCCACCACCGGCACCCCGATTGAGAACCGACTTGATGAGCTATGGAACCTGTTCCGTTTTCTCAATCCTGGCTTACTCGGTTCCCACAAAACCTTTACCGAACGCTTTGCTACCCCCATTGAGCGGGATCGGGACAAACCGGCGCGAACTCTGTTGAAAAAGCTGATCCGCCCCTTTATCCTGCGACGCACCAAAAGTCAGGTTTTGCAAGAACTGCCTCCCCGGACCGAGATTCTTCACCGCGTGGAGCTTTCCGGCGAAGAAGCAGCTTTCTACGAGGCATTACGGCGTAAGGCATTGGATAACCTGAGCGGTGGAGCGGAAGGGCAGACGCCGGGTGAGCGGCAAATCCGGATTCTTGCCGAGATCATGCGGCTGCGACGGGCCTGCTGCAACCCGCAACTGGTTCTACCAGAATGCAACATCTCCAGCGCCAAACTAACCGCTTTCCGTGAAATTGTGGACGAACTGCGCGATAACGGCCACCGGGCGCTTGTTTTCAGCCAGTTCGTCGATCATCTCTCAATATTGCGCAAAGTGCTGGACATGGACAACATTACCTACCAGTACCTGGATGGTTCAACACCGGCAAATGAACGTCAGGCGCGTGTCAACGCCTTCCAGTCCGGCCAGGGGGAACTGTTCCTGATAAGTCTAAAAGCCGGTGGAGTCGGCCTCAACCTGACCGCTGCCGATTACGTCATCCATATGGACCCATGGTGGAATCCGGCAGTGGAGGATCAGGCATCCGACCGCGCCCACCGCATCGGCCAACTACGACCGGTCACGGTCTACCGTCTGGTTGCAGCTAACACGATTGAGGAAAAGATAGTAGCCATGCATGGCCAGAAGCGAGATCTGGCCGATTCGTTGCTGGAAGGGACAGAAACTGCGGCGCGGGTATCAGCGGATGATTTGCTGGAATTGCTGAGAGAAGCGCGGGAGGGGATTGAAGTCGTTGCTCCTAACCTCATTGGGATTGAGTTTTAGCGCTACGGCGGGGAGAATTATTGATACGCCGCAAACAGGAACTGAGTAAAGTGTTGGGATAATCAAATAGAAAATCCCTCTAGGAGTTCCTTATATATAAAAATTTTGACAAATTATATCAGAGCATGAAAGAGGCGGTAGCCATTGCCAAAGGCAATATACAGCACTCCCGCGTGTTCACACCATGGCGCCGCCGGACAGAAAACAGCAGGGGTAATTCCGGGGACAGTATATAGCAACTTGCGTGACCCCAGAGCTTGTGTTTTCATAAGCAATAGATAACTGTGTCCCGCCAGGGATTCACGAGCGGAATATTATGCGGCTTAAGCTCAACAGTGTATTTGGATTATTATTCACTTGATGTATTCTATGTAATACATATAGTTACGTTAGATCATAATATTATTAATTTTGGGAAATGACGAAATGTGGGAAGATGAGCCTTTTCTACATATTAACGAGTTGGGTGAAGAAAAGATAATGATGAAAGTGAGCCCATACTTAATAATCCAAAAAGAATTATCTTCTTGAAATAACTTATTTTTCCCAGTAAATTATCAAATATGAAAAAAATGAGGAAAAAATACAGTTGGATCGATATTGGAGATGATGCGAGACGGCAGTACATCGATGCTCAGTCCGCTTTTTCTGCATGGGAAGCTGCATTCAAAGATATGTTGAGTGTTCGCGGAAGTATGCGCTGGAAAAACCAGAATGGTACAGACTACCTAATTCGGGTGTCTACGATTGGCAATAATAAAAGTTTAGGGCCTCGTTCAGAGGAAACAGAAAAGATTCATGACAATTTTGTAGCCAGAAAAATTGCAGCACAGCAGCGTTTCAGCGATCTAACAGAAACATTAGAACGACAGCAACGGATGAACCGGGCGTTATTTGTTGGTCGAGCTCCTCGTATGCTTGTTGATATTTTGAACAGATTATATAAAGAAGGCCTCTCTGAATTCTTCACCGTCGTTGGAACTCATGCCTTATATGCTTATGAAGCAAGAGCAGGCGTACTCTTTGGTGAAACTGAGGCCATGGCCACCCAAGACATTGACTTTTTGCTCGATGTGCGAAAACGAATAAGCTTTGTGACAAAAATGAGGCATGCAGCCACTTCGATGCTGAAGTTAATACAAAAGGTTGACCCGAGTTTCAGGATACGAGAGGATCAAAAATACACTGCCGTTAACAGTAAAGGATTTGAAGTTGATATTATCCGCAGAGAACCTAAAGATGGTGACCCGCATCCTATGCGCCTAACTGACGATGAAGACGATGAGTTTTATGTAGTGCCCGCTCGAAATGCAGGTATTTTTCTGGATGGGCCACCTTTTTCAGCTATAATTGTTTCTGCCTCTGGGCATATGGCCAGAATGAATACTATTTCCCCTTTAACATTCATCCAGTTCAAAAGATGGATGGCAGAACAGTCGGATCGGGACACTATGAAACGATCAAGGGATCTTCTTCAAGCAAACTTGGTCGAGGAATTAGTAAGCGAATATCTGCCGCAACTTCTCACTCAAAAAAGTTAAAGCCCTGGAGTTACCAGGGCTTTTTTTAGTTAATTTTCAAAAAGTACCCAACCACGGTCGGCACACAGACGCTGACGCGCTGGTGCGCCCCCCACGACGTTATACCAAGAATGGATAAAACCTAAAAACCAGAGAACCGAGCGCCCTTGAGGAGTTACATCAAATCAATAGGGTTGCCCCGTTGGAGAAAGTTTCTGAATTCAGCAGAAATTCGATCATCACTCGCCACTCTATTCCAAAAGTCACGCGCCATTTCCTTTATGTCTGTAATAGTAGCATCATTAAGGCGATTTACGCTCTTAGGCTCAGAAGGTACAAAGTTGTAAGGAGGAACTTCTCCACCGCTTTTGGGCGCAAACCCCATAGAGCACATGTCATATAGTGGCAATAACCTGAACACATTTCCCTCTATGGCCAAACTCAAATTACCTAAATGCATATCGGTATTATTAATAAGGCGGCCGAAAGACCATAAGCACTCTACATCGTAAACATGTTGCCAGCTTACTAGATCTTTTTTATGTAAAGCGTTCATAACTTGTGGCCAACCACTTCCTAGGCCGATAAATTCGGCATCAATTGATTGAAGCGAAATCATTGACATTCGACCATATTCTCCAGTTCTGTCAAAACGTTGCGACTCCAAAAAAAGTCGGCCATCGTTTTCAATCAGTCTGGTTTCAGCAGCAGGAAAGTTTTTAGCGTGGATTGCTTCTGTGGCGTGAAACTCTGTAATTAGAATATCGCGCCAGCGTCTGGCAACATCATTATCTCCTTGTGGGGAAAACTTAACGATTACGTGGGCCAAACGATTCCCACAAAATGCTGTAAATTTTGGTTGTTCTCCGCCCGCAGACGAACCCGGAATGACACCTCTCATGACACTATCAGCAAGTTCAGGGTAGTCATTTTCTGATGTATATACTGGCTTACGTCGAACACGCAATAATGCCTGTTCGCCAAACTTAAAGTTTCCAGGGAGATCGTCACCATTCGACACTAAGTAGCGCCCAATATGATTTGTATTCCAATGCCTTGGGTCGGTTGGAAAATCGCTTATCTGGTTCGCCATCTCTTCAGCGATCTGCCGACCAAGAAATCCCTGTGGTGCAAGATCTAGAAGAAAATATGGCAAGTCTTTATAAATACCATTTTTGCTTTCGCCTAATAATAAGGGGGGCATACCTGTGGCTGGTTCAACATAAAAACCTCCATGTGCTAATGGTCGGATGAATGCTGCTAAAACAGTATTCCCGTGTGCATCGACCATGCTTAATGGAAGTTTGTCATCACCACCAAAAGCATTGCGAGTCAACGCATACATAGGTGTTCGCCCATTCTGAAGTTTAATAGCTCCGTTACCTAAATTTCTTAGTTGACGTGCAACAGCAGTCTGGCTTAGACCTGTATGCACCTGGATTTCTTTTGATGTTGCAGGGCCTAATTTTAAGTATTCTCTTATAGATAATTGCATACAGAATCCTTCCGACTAACTAAGTGACTCGAATTAGACTAGCTGTGCGACTAGAAAAAATAATTTTTTAATTAATATTTAATGTTATTTGTCAATATGTTGCATAACCAGTAAATGTAATAATAGCTAGATTAGCGACTAGAGTCAAGAACAATCCAAGAAAGCGAATCAGTATAACTAAGCGCAGCAGCAGTCGGGATAAAGCCCCGCTGCTGTGCTCTCAGCCGTTGATCGCGACACGATGTCGCGTGATTATATGTGCCTGATATCACTTGCAAAACATCCATCAGACACCTGAAGTATCCCCTTCAGCGCCCTAGGCGGCGTGCTGGGTACGCGCT
>JBAYZR010000178.1:0-7402 GCA_041672425.1 Pedobacter sp.
ACGTAGCTCTGCTACGTCTTCGGTTTGCCTCAATCAGTTCAGCCAAATCTGACCCGAATCTGAGCGCAATATAACCAAGTCATTTATTTACAGCTCCTAAGTTACCTGCTTGGCGTCGATGTCAGCAGCAAAGTAAATGTTTTTTCGCATGCACGATCCAGAATCTCCATGCTGTCGATACCAGTTATGACCACGGAAGTGGGTAGATTCAGCGCGTAATGATTTCACTCCTGTTGGTCAGGCTGCTCACTATTCCGTTGTTTTGCCATCAAAGTGTTCGTTGTCGTCCTCCGCTTCGGCGCGGGTGCGGTGGACACTCCTTAATTCATGTCTGTTTCAACCGCCCCTCGACCGCTTTCCAGTCAATGTTTTTGAAAAACGCCTCGATATAATCGGCCCGTTTCAGACCGTAATCGAGCATGAAGGCATGTTCAAAGACATCCATGACCAGTATCGGCATGCAGCCCGCTGGATGCCCAGCATCATGCTCATTGATCCAGCAGTTAAAGAGCCTGCCGTTGATATTGTCCTGGTAGAGAACGGTCCAGCCAATCCCGCGCATGGCCCCGACAGCCTTGAAATCCTTCAGCCATGCCTCGATACTGCCAAAATCCTCAATCTTTTTACGTGCCAGCTGGCTGTTGCTGTCGACTACCCCATCTCCACCCAGCGTATCAAAGTAGTATTCGTGCAGCCGCATGCCGTTGAATTCCCAACCGAGTCGCCGCTTTAGTTCCGCAAATTCGGGGGTGGCGGCTTTTTCTTCTTTCAGCATCTGTTCCAGGGTGTCCAGCACCTTATTGGTACTGGTCACATATCCCAGGTAGAGGGTAAAGTGGTTTTTCAGCAGCGCCTCGCTGAAACCCGCCATTCCGAGAAGCCTTGCATAGTCTTTTGCCGTGTACGTCATAATGTTTCCTCCTTTCTTTTGTCTGTGTGTTTATTACGGAAAAGGGGTGACTTATTAAAAGAATAGCCCATCCCAGGACTTTTCTTCTCCGCTCTCCGCCATGAGTCTTCTCCCGAGTCACGGGATTAATTTCGTACTAAGGAGCTGTAAATAAATAACATGGCCATCTTGCATCTCATCTTCAGGCCATCTTTGACCGAACTTCAATCACCAAATCCTCAACGTAGCTCTGCTACGTTGAGGATTTGGTGATTGAAGTTCAGCCAAATCTGACCCGAATCTGAGCGCAATATTAACCAAGTCATTGATTTACAGCTCCTAACCCAATAAATGCCAAAGTGAAAATAAAATGAGAAATAAAAAAATAGAGTCGATAAGGTGTGGCGCTTTAATTGTGTACAAGATGTCATCAATTCCGGATAAAATCTTGATCCACAGGGGTCTATATTGATCTAAAACTTCAACGCGGTCGTCAATCGCTTTTGCGGCTCTTCTGCCACTTTCCACGGCGCCTTCAATGCTCCATACCTGCGCTTGAGTCTGAGTGTGGGCTCCGGCCAAAAACAGATTTGAAACCGGAGTTTTCTGGGCGGGTAAATATGCCTGGGTATTTGTTGTATTAACCCATTTCGGTTGCAGAGGTTTAATCCCTGCGCTGGAAAATTCCCACTCACGCCAGACTTCAATTTTAATAAGTGGAAATTCTTTTAACCCTCTGCCATTATTCGCTTCTTTGATTAAATCATTAAGCGCGCCGCAGCTAAAAATTTGAGCCTTGACCTCTTCGATAAATTCTTCTTTCGTGCAAGTATTTACCGGCTTATGGTAAATCCTTCCAGGAACGCTGCTGATACAAGATGTGCCCGTCCACAGAGATTTAATGTTTTGTCCTAAATCCACTCCTTTGTCCCAGACTTGTTCTTCGGCAAAAAGGGTTAAATTAAATTCGGAATCACTTACCACTACGGCAGTCCTCACCCGGGGAAATTTAATTTTCTCGGAAAATGCCAATCTGAAAGAGACTTGGATGTGAGGGCCACCTTGAATAAGAGGTTTAAATGATTTTAATTCTTCCTGCCTTTCAAGCGCCGGGGTCTCACTTAAAATATCAGCCGTAATAAAAGGATTAATCGCCAGTATATAAATGTCGCCTTGAATTTTTTCTTCGCCACAAAAAGCGGAGATAATATGAGTGCCATCAAACTCTAATTTTGTGAGCGCTTTTTCCCAAAAGAATTTTACGCCTTTTTCTTTAAGGTATTCAACCCAGGGGTCAAACCAGTATTCACTGCTGGGACCTTTAAGAAGCAGCCAGCCGATTCCGGCGTCTTGTGTCCACGCGGGACCCTCTTGATCCGCTTTATGGGGGTGTGGGGGTTTTGACGTGAGTTGTTTTTTAAAAAATTCACCGGTAGTCTGTAATGAAACCTTTGACCAATCCGAGCCAATCCACGGACCAAAACAGGAACGCCAGGTTTTATAGGCTTTATCTTTCAGTAAAGGTTTCCAGGCCTGCGCGGCATTGATTTTATCATATTTTATTTTACTTCGATTATTGGAAGTCCAGGTTTTAAGCATTAAGTAAGACCATTTAATAAACTCCCACGTGTTCATCCTGAACATTTTAGGAATACTTTCAAGTCCCACATAAAATTGCGCTTTATCGGTATCCGGGAAAATTCCGAAATCAAGGGGGCGCGCGAGGGCCAAATCATAGATGCTGCCTTTTTCATTAAAAGGAATGTGCTGCATTAAATCAAAAGTATTATGATACCAAGGTCCCATGCCGTGCCAGGAATACTCCGTCGGCATGTTGTTTTGACTGAGCCGGGAACTTCTAAAAAATCCACCCGGCTGATCGAGAGCTTCATACACTGAAACACTATATCCTAATTGGGATAATTCATGGGCAGCGCTTAATCCAGCTATGCCCGCTCCAAAAATGACTATAGATTTCATTCTTATTAACCCCCTATCGGTAAAGCTCTCGCTCTTTGATCTTAGGGAGTCAGAACAAACAAATATATCAGTTTATTCTGACTCCCTAAGAAAGTGTTGTCTGTTATCTGATCCGCATATTTTGGACGACTACGTGCAAGTACCTTCGTAGATTTTCTGCGCCACTTATCCAAAGTTGTCCATCCTCCTGCTGGTCTACAACACCCGCATGAAGGCCACTAGGTACTTCTTCTCCTGTTCACTCAGCTTCAATTGCAGAACGAGGTTGAAATACTCCACCGTGTCCTCTAGTGTGAGCAGTCGGTCATCATGCAGGTATGGCGGGGAGTCCTTGATGCCGCGTAGAGGGAATGTCTTGATCGGGCCGTCCGCCGAAGCCATCATGCCGTTGATCATGCGGGGGGTGTAGAACCGCTCGGCCTGTAGGTTATGCATGGAGTTATCGGTGTAGTAAGGCGCTGGGTGGCATGCGACGCATCTGGCGTTGCCGTTGAAGAGCGCTTCGCCCTTGAGCTCGTCAGGAGTGGCCCTGGCCGGATCCAGCTCTCCGAAAATGTTGAGCTTGGGGGCTGGCGGGAAGTCGAGGATTTCCTGGAACTCGGCCATGAAGTGAACCTGACTGCCTCTTTCCAGGATATTAACCCCCTTTTTGGTTGCAATCACCGGGTCGCCGTCAAAGTACGCGGCGCGCTGCTCAAACTCGGTAAAATCCTCGATACTCTTCAGTGCCCGCTGGGAACCGAACAGCCGCTGGATATTCACCCCGCGCAGGGTTGGTGTATCCAGGCGGTGCCGGAACTCCTGGGGACGGATGTCGCCCACCAGGTGCGTGGACGCGATCGTATGGCCGTTCGCGTGGCAGTCGAGGCATGCCACACCGCGGCTCGGCTTTTCAGTGCGACGGTCCTCGGTCTGGTTATACTGCTGTTGCGGGAACGGTGTCACCAGCAAGCGCAGCCCCTCGAGCTGCTTGGGATTAAGTATCCCATTGAACAGCTCATAGTAGTTCATGATCGTCACGAGCATCCCCTTCGAGACGTCGCCGAGATCAGGCCGCGTCGTCAGGTAGATGGGTGCCGGAAACTCGGGCAGGAACTGGTCGGACAGGTCAAAGTCCAGGTCGAACCGGGTAAGGTCGCGTCCCTCCTGCTTCTTGATTTCGTCAATCTGGAATTTAGGAAAAAGCATGCCGCCTTCCGGATGATTCGGGAACGGGAGAGGGAAGAAACCTGCCGGGAAGAGACCCTTTTCACGGATTTCCTCCGGGCTCAGAGCCGCCAGTTTTTCCCATGTCATGCCCTTGAACAGCTTGACCCTGACGCCTTCCTGCACGGCCTTTCCACGGGACATTGTCACACCTTTAGCAGGGCGGTCGCTCAGGTCGTATCGCTCATTGAGCAGATCCATCTGCCGCTTCATTATCTCTGGCTTCCCTGCCTTCATTCGAGCCATTATCGATGCAAACTTTTCCTTGATATCAACCGGGGAGTAGCTCGTTGCTCCCTTTTCAGAGTCCTGTGCATATGCCGCACCTATAACAATGAACGTTAGAATGAGGATTGCCAATTTTAATTCCCGGTACTTTGTGCTTTTCTGTCTCATTTTATCTCTCCTTAATACCGTCTAAGTAAGCTGGGCTTCGACCGCTTTCCAGTCAATGTTTTTGAAAAACGCCTCGATATAATCGGATTGCTTCAGGTCATAATCGAGCATGAATGCATGTTCAAAGGCATCCATAATCAGTTACACAATCAATTTTGCGTCCATGGTGACGGTTGTTTTCAAAAGCCGTGACATAAGGCAGCCTGTCTTTGCGTCCTCAGCCAGTTTGGCAAAAGACTCCGCAGTGGTTCCCGGTATGGAGGCGTTTACTTCCAGATGGCTTTCGGTGACGGTCCAACCCTGGTCCAGATTCTCGAAGGTAACAACGGCGGTTGTGGCGATTTGATCCGGGACCAGTCCGGCTTTGCCAAGCAGGGCCGAGAGCTGCATGGAATAACAGGCCGCGTGGGCGGCGGCGACCAGTTCTTCCGGATTTGTGCCGATTCCGCTCTCGAAGCGGGCGCCGAACGAATATTGCGTCTTGTCCAGCACGCCGCTTTCCGTGGAGATGCTTCCTTTTCCTTCCTTGAGACTTCCTTTCCATTCGGCAGAAGCTTTACGTTTCATTTTAACCTCCTCAGGTTTGTTCTCCTCTTGACCTTGCACATGATAAATCTCCTTTTCGTTTGTCCAGGTATCGATACCCTGCCATAGTTTTGCTAAGACGAGACCGTGACCACACCTTCAGGAACCATGCTCTTCATCCCGAGTACTGCACCGTTGATTCCGTTTGCGCAATTCGAACGATTTCTTTTGCTATGTTTTCAGGTGAAAGAATAAAATCTATACAACCGCTTGCTATTGCGCTCTCAGGCATATCCGGCTGACCGGCAGTGTCGGGCTTCTGTGCGATGGTAATGCCTCCAACGTCTTTTATGCCACATAGCGCTGCGGCGCCATCACCATCAAAACCGGAGACAATCACAGCGATAAGTTTGCCATCCCAGTACTCCGTCAGGGAACGCAGAAAAACCGTAATTACGTCAGGCCAGCCCCTGGGCTTGGATATCGGCTTGAGACGGAATTCTCCATCAAGAATGTGCAAATCCCGTTTTTCCGGGATGATGAACACATGATTTGGCTGGATGTCTAATCTTTCAGAAATCAATTCAACCGGCATCTTCGTGTATTGCGGGAGAATCTCGTGGAGCATGGTAGCCACGGTTCTCAGGTGATTGACAATGACGATAGCGACACCCATATCTGCCGGCAGATGTTGCAGTAAGCGTATATAAGCGTCTAGTCCACCGGCCGAACCGCCAACGCAGACAACTGGAAAGTTTTGTGCAGCACTCTTCGCATTCATTATTATTTACTCCGTCTTGTTTTCTTAATACGCAGGACACGTTCTTTTAAGAAGTTTCACGATACAGTCCCTTACTCACCAAAAGTAATTTCTACATTACCGTACCGAATCCTTAACCTTGTCCCCGGCCTTTTCGATCTTCTCGCCGGTTTTTTCGACCGCTTTGTTAATCTGCTGACCGGTTTTGTCTACAGCCTTATCCATTTCCCTGCCGGTTCGTTCCATAGGCCCCTCTTTTTTCTCACAGCCGGTTACTGCGACTATCAGGATACCCAGTATCAGTGCTGCAAGTACACTCCTGCTGATTTTCGTCATGATGAATCTCCTTAGGTGCTTTTACTATTGTCAATTTTGTTTTTTCTTGTCAGCTCCCCATCTTCAAGGGGGAGCTGACAATGCAGCTAAGAAGACCGGTTCTGCTCGTGCTGGATGTTACTTGATCTGTCCCCGGATCTCCCCGTCAGGGTAGGCATCGGTATGAACATTTACATAGGCATCGCCGGATTTGATAAGCGCCACCAGTTCCTTGATCGATTTTCCCTTAAAGGCGCCCTGTAGGTCCTTAGCCGTTAAGCTCGACTGCGAAATATTTCCGCGTACCTTGCCTTCCCTTTTGGGACCGTTGAAGATATTCGCCACCGGTTGACCGTTATTCCCGCTCTTGCCGATATGGATGTGGGCGACGGTGGGGTTCTCGATATCCCTCACGACAAGCGTGTAGCTCAAAACCTTACCATCGTTGCTCAAGGAGAACTTGGCCTCTCCCTTGGCCGGCGTATTCACACCCGGAACTTCGTCATTTCCGGAAAGATCGGCCTTGAAATTCTTTTCATTGGCGAATCCGACCGATACGGTCAACATGGTAGCCAGTACTACAAACAACAGTAATTGTAACTTTTTCATGTGGTTTCTCCCTTTACTTCAGTCAGGTGGTTGACAAAGCCCGACCAGTTCACCTCTCCCTGGTCAAGCATGCTCCCCTTCAAATTGCTACCAGATTGCAACAAGTCGAGGCGGGATTCCTTTTTTGGTAACCAGACATCAACTGACAGTCTGTACCTTATTCATAACTGTAGAAGCGGGCAACGTCATCACTGCCCCTTGTCCTGTCAGAGCTTCTTGGCCACTTCCCGGGCAGCAGTGGCAACCGGGTCCCAAACAGGTGAAAAGGGGGGAGCGTAGCCAAGATCGAGATTAATCATTTCCTCCACCGTAAAGCCGGCATGAAGAGCGGTTGCCAGGGTGTCTATCCTCTTGGCCGAACCCTCCATCCCGACAATCTGGCCTCCCAGCAGGCGGCCACTCCCTTTTTCGGCCAGAATTTTTACAGTGATTTCCCCTGCGCCGGGATAGTATCCCGCCTTGGTGCGACTCTTGATTACAGCGCTTACATGCTCAAGACCAAGCGCCTTGATTTCTTTCTCCTGAAGGCCGGTTCGCGCGACTTCCACCTGACATATCTTCGTGACAGCTGTTCCCACTACACCGGGAAATGTGGTGTAGCCGCCTCCCAGGTTTATGCCCGCTACCCGCCCATGGCGGTTGGCGACAGTGCCGAGGGCGATATGGACAGGTTTGCGGCTCACCAGATGAAACGACTCAGCGCAATCCCCAGCCGCCCAGAT
>JBAYZR010000179.1:0-7325 GCA_041672425.1 Pedobacter sp.
GTTGACCTCGACCCTGCTGACCCTGCTGGTAGTGCCGGTCATGTACACCTATATGGATGACATGGGTGGTTGGCTGAAGCGGAAGTGGAAAGGGAAAAAAGTTTTACTCTTCTCTGTTGCTCCGTTGCTCTGTGTTATTACAGGGTTGAGATGTTCCGCCGATGCCGCCGACGTTCTTCAGTTGACCCTTGACCAGGCCATCTCCATCGCCATGGAGAAGAACCGTGACATCGAAAAGGCCCGCGAGTACGGCAGGTATGTTCAGGGCAAGTACGTGGAGGAACGTTCGGCTGCGCTGCCGCAGCTGTCTCTCAATGGTTCGGCCATGTTGTCGCAGGATGACAGCCAGAAGGCCCTGGCCAGCATGGCGCCGCGTCAATACAGCCGCGTGGTCGATTTGACCCTTTCCCAGCCGCTATACACCTGGGGCAAGGTGAATGCCGCCATCCGCGCGGCCGAGGTCGGGCTGAAGACTGCCGATGAACAGTTGCGCCTGTATCGCCAGTCAACATACCGTGATGTGTCGTCCGCCTTTTACGACATACTGTTGGCCAAGGAGCTGTATACGCTGGCAACCGAAAACCTGGCGCAGAAAAAGCGTCTTCTGGATGAATCACAGCGCAAGTTTACCGCCGGTGTTGCAACGGATTACGATGTGCTGGCAGCTGAGGTAGCGGTGCAGAACGCCCAGCCGGAGGTGATCCGCAGTGCAAACTCCATCCGAGCGGCTCAGGACCGGCTGCGCTTTTTGCTGGCGCTGGACAGTCAGCAGCTGGAAGTGAGCGGCACGCTGGCAACGGCGTTGGAGCCAGCCAAGGGGTATGAGGAGGCGTTGCTTACAGCACGCAGCAAACGCCCTGAATTAAGTGACCTGCGCTACCGCATCGGGATCTATCAGGAGCTGGTGACCATCGCCAACGCCGAGAACAAGCCTCGCCTGGATCTCAAGGCCGGGGCTGGCTGGCACTGGCTGGATGTCAAGGACACGAGCCTCACCCAGAATGCCGATGGCGCTGCCTGGAATGTCGGAGTCCATCTCTCATTTCCATTTTTCGACGGTCTGAAGACGAGCGGCAAGGTTACCCAGGCCAGGAGCGACCTGAGAACCAAAGAGATTGAAGAGGCCAAACTGCTCGATTCCATTGCCCTGGATGTGCGTGATGCCGTTAATGCAGTCAAGGAGGCCGCCGAAATCGTACAAGCCCTGACTGGCACTGTCAGACAGGCCGAGCGACTGGTGCAAATGGCCGAGAAAGGGTATGAATTTGGTGTGAAGATCAGGCTGGAGGTGGACGACGCCCAGCTTAATCTGCTACAGGCCAGGAGCAATCTGGCCCGTGCGCAACGGGATTACCGGGTGGCCATGGTGAATTATGATTGGTCCATGGGTGTGGCTGGGGAATGACAAAGGCTTGAAGAGCTTGAAGTATCTCAAAGCGCTTGTCGATACTGGCGCCAGAATTCGGCTAATTTCTGCTCTGCTGTTTTGAAGTCCTCCAGTTCGATTTCCACATCAGGTGTCCAGGGGCGATTTTTATAGTAAAGTTTGTCGTAGTAGTACTCGATTAATCCTCTTCCCAGCCCCTCCACGTTCCATCTGGCCAACATCTCTTTCAGCTCGGCATAGCGCTCTCCTCCAAGCTTTTTTTTGATACGTGCCAGTGCAATTTCCATTTCCTCGCGGTATTCTGTGTGGGCATATTCCATTGCCAATCGTTTGACGCGGGTTTCCAGAGAAGCATGACACCAGATCTTGCAACTGTTGGCCATGACCTCATAGACCTTTCCTGGCAGTGAGATCCTGCCGATGCGCTGACTTTCGCCCTCCAGGACAATGGGGCGGTCGGTGGGGGGGCTACGGAAGGCGTCCCACAGTTGTGTATCGAAACGTTTCTGGCTGAGTCTCTGAACGAGTCCGACCTCGCCGAAGGCCGATCCGCGATGTAGTGCCAGACCTTCCAGGTCAATGACTGTCCATGCATGGCAATCAAGGTTGTTAATGAAGGTGGTTTTACCGACGCCGGTCATGCCGTGGATAATAATCAATGGCGCAGGAGGCGTGAAATCTTCAAAAAATGAAATCACATGGTTGCGAAAAGCCTTGTAGCCCCCCCGTAGTTGGACCACAGGCCGACCGGTCATCTCCAGCAGAATGGCCATGGAAAGGCTGCGCAGACCGCCACGCCAGCAGTACACAAGCGCCGGTTTTCCCGCAGCGTGGGCGGTTATGGTGTGCACCATGGTGGCAAAGCGCCCGCAGGCCACCTCCAGTCCACGCATGCGGGCTTGTTGCGGCCCGGCTTGTTTGTGGATGATACCAATCTCCACTCGCTCTTCATTGGTCAGGATAGGGACGTTGATTGCACCGGGCAGGTGGTCCTCGTCGAACTCCAGCGGCGTACGGACATCAACAATGCAATGGCTTTCCAAAAGGTCTGGTTTGAATGAAATTATCTCTGGCATCGGGTTCTCCAAGGATGCCATTATAGGCAACTTGCTACTGACTGGCAACAAGGAAGTGAACGGTTTACTCCTTGATTTTACGGGATTTACGTGATATTAGATGGTGCTGCATACATAATTTCCATCGTAGAATTAATTAAAAAATTGAAGGAGGATGGTATGGGTTACTCGGCAGATTTTGAAAAAGCGCTTCAGGTTGGACGGCCTCCCAATATCAGCAAGCTCTTCCCCAACTCCAAGGCATTGATCGTAAGCGGCAAAGTCATCGACAGAGCCATGATTGCCAAGGGAAAGGCGCTTGCTATCGCTACCAACGGTCGCAACTATTTTGTCATCCGAGGGGTGCTTAATGCTGCCCAGCGCGCCAATTCTCCGGTAATCATCGAGATCGCCAAGTCGGAAGGGGGCCAGAAGGCTTATTGTGCGGTCAACTACTGGAATATGGCCCGCATCGTGGATGCCCTCTGCAACGAGCTGGGGATTACTGTGCCGGTCGCCATTCACGCCGACCACTACGGGATCAAGAACGACAAGGATCTGGAGGCGGCCAAGGTAGAACTGCCGACCATGTTCGAGGCTGGAATCACTTCGATTGCAATTGATGCCTCCCATCTCCCCGATGATCAGAACCTGCTTGCCAATCTGGAGCTTAACAAGTTTATTCCCAAGTGGGCAGGACTTGAGACCGAGGTCGGCGAAATCAAGGGAAAAGAGGGCCTTTCCACTGTTGCAGAGGCGAAGTTTCTGATCCAGGGTTTGAATGCCCATGAAATTTTCCCCGATTGGATCGCTCTCAATAACGGAACCACTCATGGTATCGAGGCAAGTGACGCCGGAATTCAGGTTGGGCTGACCGCCGATATTCACAATGCCCTCAAAGCCTATAAAATCAGCGGCGCCCAGCACGGAACCTCCGGCAACAGTTCGGAGCGGCTGCGGGAGATCGCTGAAAAGACCTTCACCACCAAGGCAAACGTTGCTACTGCTTTGCAGATGATTTCCTGGGGTCTTGAAGTCAACGACTACGGCAACGCCCAGTTGGATGCAGACGGCAACTTCATCAAGGTAAAGGGTGAAGGGATGACCGAAGAGCTTTGGGCCGAGATAGTCGCCTATGCCGACTCGAAGGGGTGGAAGAAGGGTGACTACAAGAGCCTGAATCTTCCCTTTGAAAACAAGCTGCTTGCCCAGCCAAAAGACGTTAGAGAGCGTATGGCAAAAAGGGTCGAGGATTTTGTTTACAAGATGATGACGGAGGTTTTCAATGCTCTCGATACTGCGCCGCTGGCAGTTGAGGCGATCATCAAGGCCGGTTCCTATGACGTTGGACCGAAGGGGAGACTGATTGAAGACCCGGCCCATTGGACAAGGGAGCAGATAATTGAACGGGCAAAATCAATTTCCTCCGACAAGGGGCCTGAAGGTAACTTCGAGGACTGATGGAACCATCCGTCTGTTTTTTAATATTTGGTAAAAGGGGCTCATCATGAGTACCAGGCAATTCTCCCGGGTCAATTTTCGTATGGCAGCTACTATCAAAACTGCTGAACGCCAGTTTCAGGGCGCTGTTAAAAACCTCAGCATGCGCGGAATGTTCCTGATTACCGAGGAACGTTTGTCAGTGGGGGACATGGTTGGAATTAACATTGTCCTGATCGGCTCCTCCCCCGATATCTCTGTCTCCTTCGAGGGCAAGGTCTGTAGGGTGGATGAAAACGGTCTGGGTTTCAGCTTCGAAAAAATAGATTTGGATTCCTATACACATTTGAAGAATATTATCGTCTATAACAGTGACGACGCCGAAAAGGTGATAGAAGAGATCTACCACGCCATTGATGAAAAATTGGCTGCCGATAAGGTAGAGCCATGTACATAAGGAGCTGTAAATAAATGACTTGGTTATATTGCGCTCAGATTCGTGTCAGATTTGGCTGAACTGATTGAGGCAAACCGCAGACGTAGCAGAGCTACGTTGAGGATTTGGTGATTGAAGTTCGGTCAAAGATGGCCTGAAGATGAGATGCAAGATGGCCATGTTATTTTTTTACAGCTCCTAAGGGTAGCTCCATGAAAAAGCACAGCATGCTTTACTTGTTTTGCGGAATTGGCCTCGGTCTAGGAGCACCTATCGGCTGGACAATCATTCGTCTGCTGTTTTTCTATGACAGTACGCTGTCTTTATTTGACCAAGTCTTCGTCGACCCATTTATCAGCGCCAAACAATTCGCTCTGTACAGCTATATGGGTATTGGAACAGCCATAGTACTATCCATCCTGGGCTATATGATCGGTAATAATGGTGACGAGCTTCGTGAATACGTCATCGAACTCGATGTGCTCCACAAAGAGGTAGCTGCCCAGAAGGAGATCTTTGAGAATCGTTACAGGGTGCTGGACAATAACATCAAAAACTTTCACCACATCAGCCGCAAGATCCAGATTTCCCTTAACCTTGATGAAATTCTGCTGCTGTGCGCCGAGGGGCTTCATGAGGTGCTGGGCTACGAACGGGTCAACATCATGATGACTCAGGGTGACCGGAAGAAGCTTGATTTCGTCATAGCTGTCGGTACGGAAGGTTTTAATGTGAACGGTGTATCACTGCCGCTGGATCCCAGTATTGGCGTGATCTACAAATGCATGGCTGAGAAAAAGGTATACCTGATTGACGACATGTCCCGCTATCCTGCTGATTACCACCTGCAACCGCCACATAATCATCTGGCTCCGCTTCGTTCCAAGAGCTTCATCATTTGTCCGATTGTTGTCAAGGGCGAGGCTATCGGCGCCTTTGCTATCGACAATAAATCGAGCCGCCGCGCCCTGAACGATTCCGATGTCGATACCATAATGCTCTTTGCCGACCAGGTGGCTTCGGCCATCACCCGCATTAACCTGCTGACCTCCATCGATACTCTGACGAGCGAGATGGAAAGCTCGTTCGCTTTTTTATTAGGCAGTCGTGACCAATACTCCCGCAATATCACAAATCTCAGTGAGAGTGTCGATTCGGTGGCCGATGGCACTTCCATCATAGCCTCTGCAGCCGAGGGCGTCATGGCTTCGGTGGATGAGACCAGCACGGCTGTCAACCAGATTTCCGTGGCCATTGAGCAAGTTACTTACAATTTGGATCATCTCGCCAATATCGTGCATCAATCAGCCTCTGCCATAGAGGAAATCAACAGCACAATCTGTAACATTGAGCAGAATACCGCCATTTCACATGAAGTTTCCAGCCAGGTAAAATCCCAGGCCGATGAGAGCATTGCCGTGGTAACTGAAACCATCAACGCCCTGGCTGAAATCCAGACTTCGGTGGTGCTCTCCTACGAGGCCATCAAGCGACTGGCAGAGAATAGTACCCGCATTGAAAACTTCGTCAGCGTGATTAATAATATCACCAAAAGAACCAATCTGCTGGCTCTGAATGCCTCGATAATAGCCGCTCAGGCGGGCGAATACGGTAAGAGCTTCGGTGTGGTGGCCGACGAGATCCGTAACCTGTCGCTCCAGACCGGACACTCCACCGGTGAGATCACTGGTATTATCGATGAGATCATGTCCGAATCAAAGACCGCCAACAGTAATATAACCGCCACCAAGAACCTGGTCCAAAGGGGGGTACAACTAGGGCACTGCACCGGCGAATCCCTTAAGGCCATTTATGACAGCTCGGTCTGTTCCATGGACATGACTCAACAGATCAAGATGGCTACCGAAGAACAGGTTGTGAGCGTCCAGTTGGTGGCCAATTCCATGGAAGACATCAGTTCCATGACCTCCCATATATTCGTCGCTTCTACCGACCAGGCCAATGCCACCCGGAGTATTGCGCGGGCAATCGAAGCTATCAAGGAGATGACTCACGAAATGGTCAACTCAACATCCCGTCAGGTGGAGGATAGCCGTCATATACGCCATGGTGTGGAAGCGGTCAGCGATATGGTGGTTGAGATGTTCGACAATATGGAACAGCGGCGCGTTCAAGGCGCCGAGGTGGTCAAGGATTTGGAATCGATGAAAAATCTGACCTGTCAGATTTAGAAAACATTAAGTTACGATGTTTTTTGTAGCGTATACACTTCTTTTGTTTTGAAAGCGGGAGAGAGATTACATGCGTAAGAAAGTAACCATACCAGGCATACTTCAGATGAAGCAGGAAGGACGGCGTATAACGGTGTTGACCGCCTATGATTTTCCTTTTGCACGCTTGGTGGATGGCGGGGGGGTGGATGTAATTCTGGTGGGAGATTCAGCCGGAGTTGTGGTTGCCGGTCATGACACGACCCTGCCGGTTACCATGGAAGAGATGCTATATCACGTCAGAGCGGTCAGGCGTGCCGGGCCCAAGGCGCTGGTGGTGGCAGATATGCCTTTTATGTCCTGCCAGACCGGAGCAGAAGAGGCCTGCCGCAATTGCGGCAGGATGATCAAAGAGGGTGGCGCCGAGGCGGTCAAGATAGAGGGCGGCATGAATATGGCCCATATAATCCGGGCGGTTTCTTCCATAGATATTCCGGTCATGGCCCATATCGGGTTGACGCCCCAGTCAATCCATCGCATGGGTGGCTACAAGGTACAGGGGCGCACGAACCAGGCAGAACGGATCATTGATGATGCCCTGGCCGTTCAGGCATCAGGCGCTTTTGCCGTGGTTCTGGAAGGCATACCAGCCAAGCTGGCAGCCCACATCAGCAAGGAACTCACCATCCCGACCATCGGTATCGGCGCTGGACCTGCCTGTGATGGCCAGGTGCTGGTTATACATGACATACTGGGGTTGTGTGAGAAATATTCTCCCAAGTTTGTCAAGCGCTATGCATCGTTGGCACCGCTCATTTCCGAGGCGGTAAAAACCT
>JBAYZR010000180.1:0-7319 GCA_041672425.1 Pedobacter sp.
CAGATCAAGTCCTACAATCCGGGTGCGCGGCACCATGACCTCGCGAACACAGGTATGGGTAAATTCGAAGACATTGCGGATGTATTCCTTCTCCGTCTCACTGACTCCGCCGCTTTCGTGCCCCTCGGCAACGATGTGTTGAACGTCCTCGCGTGTGATGAAGGCATCTCGATCACCGCTGATCCCGAGCAGTTTCATCACTGCCTTGCTGGAGATGGTCAGGATTCCCACTGCGATTGCCCCGGCCCGGGAAAGAAAGCAGATCGGTTTTGCCACCTGCAACGCAATTTCATCTGCGTATTGGAGACCAATGGCCTTTGGTACAAGTTCTCCGAGAATGAGTAACAGGTACGAAATCAGGACTACCATGCAGGTGATGGCTACCGGTTCGGCGGCGTGACGCAGGATTTCGATGTCTATGCGCTGAAGCAAGGGGCGCAGCTTGTCAACGGCGATGATGCCGCCAATGGTCGAGGCTGTGGCGCCTGTCACGGTAACACCGATCTGTACCAGTGCCAGCAGGCGGTGAGGATCTTTCTGGAGATCCTCAATGATCCGTGCCCGCTCGTCACCTTCGGCTACCAGATGGGCGATCCGGCTTTTGCGTACTGAGATGATCGCGAACTCGGAACAGGAAAAAAAACCGTTCAATATAATCATTAAACCGATGACAAGTAATTCCAGCACAATGGTATTCACAACAAGCCTCCGCAAAGATTTTTATTTTCTCCTCTGAACCGGTGATTGTCAACTGTGAGATGAAGTCAGTTATCATTTTTGTTGCACACAATAAATTTGTTCTGTATAAGAATCTAATTTAATAGTACTAGAATGAATCTAAACTAATTAAAATAATATTAAGTACATTATCGTTGTGTGTTCGCATATTGCGTTGACCGTAAACAGGAGGACAAAG
This sequence comes from Pedobacter sp., assembly GCA_041672425.1. GTDB lineage: Bacteria > Desulfobacterota > Desulfuromonadia > Geobacterales > Pseudopelobacteraceae > JACPFJ01. The sequence goes on from JBAYZR010000180.1 coordinate 917, forward strand.
ATTGTAGTGATCCAAATAATTGAAGGAGGTGATAAAAAAAAGAGAGGTGATTTCAGGCAATGGGTTTTAGATCAAACAATACCTATTAGAAAGGAGCAACACGAATGAAAAACAAGATCATACGTAGCGTTTTAGTAACGTCTTTACTCGTATTCTGCGCTGTAACGATAATCTGGGCGGCCACCCCGCCCCCCCCGGTCAATCAGTATTTGGGTTTTTATGACACCAAATTCGCAGCCCTTACCACCACGGCTGACTGTCTGGTTTGCCATGTTAGTCATGAGGTTCTTGTCCCCCGTCACCACGCCCTCATCACCACCAAGGGGATGGCGTGCTTGGACTGCCACACAATAGTTTCTGATGGTTCAGGCGGGTTTACGTTTGTAGATTACAGAACCTGCTCCAACTGCCACGTCGCCGCTCCACACCATGTGTCGGCCAAGGCAGCTGCTCAGGATTGTGTCGGGTGTCATGGCGCCTTCATTGATAATCCGTTGGATGGTCACTACGTTCCAACAAGCGCCATCTCTAGCATCACACCTTTGCCTGGCGGGCGTATAGTTACTGATAACGCTGGAAACTCAATTACCGTCCAGGGTTGCAGGGCCTGCCATCAGGCAAGTCCGACAGCTATTGACCCCGCCACCAATACTGTTCGTATAATTTATTCCAATGCTGATACCCATCACGGGACAAATATTGGCAATACTGGCGCAGCCGGTAGTTGCTTATGGTGTCATAATATTGAAGGTACAACGACCATGCGTAAATGTGAATCCTGCCATGGCGTGAAATCTCTCCATAATATTCAGAAAAAATCCTCACCTGACGCTACCATTACCCCTGGTTCGGAGATACCTGGTAATGGCCATATCGGCGCCGATTGGGATTGTATAGGATGTCACTGGTCCTGGACCGGAAGTTCCAGTGACAGTCCCGCAACCATAATAGTTCCGGCGCTCCGCGGACAGAGCAGCTACACCCTGGTTGCCAACAAGGCTATATCCTTGACACTGACCGGCGCAGCCTTCACGAATGTGGACAGTAAAGGCGCAGTGTATAATCCGACTGTTACCATTTCCAATGCAACAACCAGTCTTTCCCTCACGCCTTTCCTGTTTTCCGACAGCGAAATTCAGGTGGCCGTCCCGGCGCTACAGGCCGGAATCTACAACCTGATTGTTACCAAACAGGGTGTGGCGAGTAATCTTGCCAAGCTGACGGTTGTACCTGAACTGGCAATCACGGCAGCGGTAGGCTCCAATGGGACTGCTACAATAACCGGAACCGGCTTTGGATCATCTCCTCCAACCGATTATAAGTCCGGACTTGGCGTCTTTGTTGGACAAACACAGACCAGGATTCTTTCGTGGAGTGACTCGAAGATTGTCGCTTCTAGCAATATGCTCGTTAACGGAGCCGCGGTAACGGTTAAGACGCTTAACGGCGCGATATCCAAGGTGCTCACAGTGGCAACTAAAAAATCCCGGTGATGTAGATTAACAATTGATTGTATTGAATAAAGCAGATCATGGGGAGTCAGGGAGTGTCATGTAATAACTATAACAGTTATTACATGACACTCCATTTATGTGCTTCCCATGATCTTAACCATAGTCGCTTGCACTATGTCAGCCTTTAAAGGAAACTCTCTATGAAGAGGTATGTTGCATTCATCATTATCGTGGTTTTTTTCGGAATGACCTCGCTCGTGAATGCTGCTGAAAAGAAAATTATTATTGGATTCAAAAAGGGGGTTACTGCCTCCAGGGAAGACAAACATCATAAGCTTCATCGGTTAGGCGGACACGTCAAGCGTATCCATCACTCGATTAATTCCATCTCCGCCAGCATTCCGGAGGAAGAAATTGCAGAACTACTGAAAGACCCTGATGTCGCTTATGTTGAACCTGATATTCTGGTCGGCCTTACCGAGCCTGCCATGAACCCTTCCGTTACATCACAAGAGTATCTTGATTCGTGGGGCGTAACGCGAATAGGAGGTGATACGGCTGTCGCATTGGGGATCACCGGGGCCGGTGTCAAGGTTGCGATACTTGATTCGGGCATTGACTATACACACCCCGAACTCATTGATAACTACAAGGGTGGCTACAACTTTGTCTATGAAAATAACGACCCATTCGACGATGGTTATAACAGCCATGGAACCCATATTGCAGGAATTATTGGCGCCAGAAACAATGGAACCGGTGTGGTCGGAGTGGCTCCCGAGGTTTCTCTATATGCTGTAAAAGTGCTTGACAGTACGGTCATGGGAGACCTTAGCGATATCCTGTCCGGAATCGATTGGGCGATTACGAATAAGATGGACATTATCAATCTGAGCATAGGTGCGTCGATTGATTCAAACGCATTCAGGGATGCCTGTCTGAGGGCATATCAGGCGGGGATCATCCTGGTTGCCGCCAGTGGCAACCAGGGCAATTCATATAACTATGACATGTCAATAGATTTTCCAGCAGCATATGACTCCGTCATTGCTGTTAGCGCAACAAATCAGGATGACACACATGCCTCCTTCTCCAGTTACGGGCCAAAGATTGAGTTGGCAGCTCCTGGTGTGGAAATTAAATCTACCTTCCGTGGTGGAGGTTACGGCACTCTACGTGGAACCTCGCAGGCAACTGCTTATGTTACAGGCGCCGCGGCGCTTGTGCTGGCCAAGATGAAAGCTGATGGTGGCGAGGTAGCAAACGTGCTTGATACTGTCCGTACGGTGCTGGATTCAAGCGCAAAGGATTTGGGCGATGTTGGCCGCGACCAGTACTTTGGTTATGGCCTTGTGGATATCTCAAAGGCTCTGACACAACTACCCTTGACATATTATTTGAAGCCTGTTGTCTACCAGAGCAGCTACACCTTGGCTGCCAACATGGCTACATCCTTGACAATAACAGGCGCGGCCTTCACGAATCTGGACGGTAATGGCACAGTGTATAATCCGACTGTTACCATTTCCAATGCAACAACCAGTCTTTCCCTCACGCCTTTCCTGTTTTCCGACAGCGAAATTCAGGTGTCCGTCCCGGCGCTACAGGCCGGGATCTACGACCTTCGTGTTTCAAAAAAGGGTGTGGAGAGTAATCTTGCCAAGCTGACGGTTGTACCTGAGCTGACAATCACGTCGGCGGTCGCTTCCAGGTGGACTACTACAATAATCGGAACCGGCTTTGGATCATCTCCTCCAGCCGATTACAAGTCCGGACTTGGCGTGTTTGTTGGAGAAACACAGACCAGGATTCTTTCGTGGAGCGACTGGAAGATTGTCGCTTCTGGCAATATGCTCGTTGACGGGGCCATGGTAACGGTTAATACGCTTAACGGCTCGATATCCAAAGCAATCACGGCGGCAACTAAAAAAACCCGGTGATGTCGATTAAAAGATGACACCACGGTTTCATTTCAAGTCTCCATCGACGCATCAGGTTCCGTGCTGTTAAAATCCTCAGCTGACTCTGGTTTCTCTGCTGACATCGTCAATCACCTCCAGCGTACTTTTATATTCATGTGAGGTTCTTGTAAAACTCCTGTAACCGTCATCCCCGAAGCGTTCCTGATTGCCTTGGAACCACGCTCTGCTACTGAAATTATATTAAAAAAGCGAGTTAAAAGAATGCTGATACGTTCGGAAAAAATACAGGTATTCGAGAGGCTGCTGATTTCTGCCATATTTCTGGTTTTGTTGGCTTCCATTGCTGTTGCAGCTGATAATCCTATTGCGAATAAAAAGGTGGTGGCTCGTATCAATGGTGTAGCAATCTTTGATGAAGAATTGGCTCCACTGGTGGAAAAGCGTTTTCTGGGGTATCGGAGACTTGGCGCCAATAACAATCTGGATCAGCTTAAACGACGTCTTCAGCATGAAGAACTGGGTACCTTGATAAATCAAGAGCTTCTTGTCCAGGCGGGCGCGGCGCTGAAGTTAAATGATCTTGAGCAGCGGATCGAGAAGCGTCTCCATGTTTCTGCAATTAACAGCAAAAACAAGATCATTCCAGAAAAAAAACTTGATGATCAGCTCAGGATGAAAATTCGCAGGGATGTCTTGATTGATGCCTATATGGATCAAAAAGGGATATCCACAATACAGATACCCGAACAGGAACTACGCCTGTTCTACGAAAAAAACCCGAAAAACTTTGTTGAACCGCAAACAATAAAGGTAAGGCATATCCTTGTAAAGATCCCTCGGCAGGCAACTCCTGAGAAGGAACGTGAAGCTGACAACAAGGCAAAGCTGATTCTTGAGGAATTAAAAAAAGGCCGGGACTTTGCCGAGGCTGCACACCAGTATTCGGACTGTACAAGTAAGGAAAAAGGGGGTAACCTTGGCTCTATCACGCCCGGTTTTATGCCAAAAGAATTTGATGCAGTTGCCTTTTCGCTAAAAGTTGGCGAGATAAGCGGGATTGTCAAGACTCGTCATGGTCTGCATATCATTCGTGTTGATGAAAAACATCCTGAAAGAATGAAGGAATTCCCGGAAGTAAAGACGTTCATTGCCGGGTATCTCCAGAAGGATTATCAACGAAAAAAAATTGATGAGCTTGTAAAGGAACTTGGTAAAACAGCAACGGTTGAGATTCTACTGGATAAATAGTCTGCCAGGCTGAGTTGGATCTTCTCCAAAGTACTACGTTAAGGAATGCTCAGATAATAAGGGGTTGATTTATGAGAAACTTAAGGATGGTAGTGTCGGTTCTGATTCAGGTGCTGCTCGTGGTATGTATGTTTGCTTCCTCTGGTGAGTCTGCTGTGTGGGTGTTGAAAGATAACGCTGTCAACTCTGTTACCAGTGCAACAGTAGATGATACGACTCCATATACCGGATTATACTCGCTTAAAGTTGACGGGACAGAACGTATGTTTCAACAGTGTTTCTGGTACCGGCTTGGCTCTACCGGTCCAGAGGCATCGTTGGAGACACTCGCAATAAAAAGCGTATCCAAACCAACTGCAACGAGCCTTTCCCTCACGTATACCCTGGCAGACCAGTTCGACATAACCATTCTCTATGAACTTACCCCCTATGCAATGGGAGTGGGCAAGGCAACAGTAAAGAAAACGGTTACAATAACAAACATCTCTTCTGCCGAACTTGATTACCATCTCTTTGAATACTCTGATTTCGATATTACTAATCTTGCAACCAATAATGATAACCTTGAAATTGTCAAAAACAGATTCTATCAGAACGGACCACAAAGTGACGGGAATGGGGTGACACTGGTTCACGAATCATCGCTTGTTCCCGATCAATACGATATAGACACAAGCCAGGCATATATGTTGTCGTCATTGAAGGATAACAATAGCACTAATTTGGGTTTGTCGGTTCTTACGACTCCATACAGGTATGGGGACGATATGCAGTTTGGCAACCAATGGGATCTTAAGATCCCTGTAGGACAGTCAATCAGTTTTACCATTACAGACAATATCTATCCGACCTGGCCTGTTCCTGTCACCCAGACCATGAACGGTGGGCAATGCGTGAGCTACGGTGCTCAGGCAAATATCAGTATTAGCTTGACTGGAACTGCCGATAACCTCACCAACGTGAATATAGTTGATGCACTTCCCACAAACACCGTGTTCCTGTCTGCAACAGATGGTGGTGTTCTCGACAGCGCAAGCAACAGCGTATCCTGGAATCTGCCGACACTGGCAGTGAACGCCGGGACACAGATACGCCAGGCATCCATTACGGTGAATTCCGCGAATGATCTTGTCAATAACGTTCTTGTGGTAAGCGATCAGGCCTTTCCGACCCGGTTGCCTAACCCGCTTCTCGCAGATGTCCCCGTGTTCCAGCTTTGCAATCACCCCCCATCTATCACTTCAATTCCAATAACCACGGTCAATATTGAAAGTCCCTATGTATATGCGGTGCAAGGAGCGGATGTTGATGCCGGGACAACATTGAGTTATGCGCTTGATGTGGCTCCTACAGGCATGACAATCAATCCGGCAACGGGAGTAATCCTCTGGAATCCAACCAGTGCGGATGCCGGTTCACACACGGTAACAGTTAGTGTAAGTGACGGTTCCCTGTCCAAAACCCAGAGTTTTGTACTGACGGTAATCAGTGTTCCGCTCTTTACCTCAACACCGGTTACTTCTGCAACGGCATATCAGCCTTATACCTACACTGTTGTCGCCGTAAATCCCATTTCCAATGGAGCGGTTAATTACAGTAAGATATCGGGACCGTCTGGTCTTTCAGTGGGTACATCGTCAGGCATCATTACCTGGACTCCAACTACCGCGGGTTCAGAAACGATTTCCATCCAGGCATCAGATGCTTCTGGTGCAAATATACAGACTTTTACCATAAACGTGACACTTTTACCGAACGATCCTCCTGTTATTACAAGTA
>JBAYZR010000181.1:0-7248 GCA_041672425.1 Pedobacter sp.
GGCTCTGAAAAAAGTTGCAACCAAAAAGCTTGAGGATGGAACAGAGGTTCACAGCTTTCAAACCCTTTTGAAATGTCTGTCAACTATTGTACGCAATGTATGTCGTTATAAAAACCCGGGAGACAACTCCCCGGCATTCACCATGGATACAATCCCATCAAAGGAGCAGCAACGTGCATTCGATCTTCTCTCCACAATCCGAATGTAGACAGTAGCGTGCAGGCAGATATTGATGTATCATGCTGATATCAATGGTGAATTGCACTTTTTTTAACGAGGAACTTCAGTTTAGGGGATGAAAAAGCTTTTGGGGGTAGTTTTGGGGGTATTAGTGTTTATGGTGACGCGTAAATTGCCTTATAAACCAGTTGTTGCACTATCAGTGTGTACCCGACCAACTCCAAAACATAGCCCGGAACAGTCCGGTATAAAATAAAGCCCCTTGAAAGCAGGGGCTTTATTTTATAGAAAATGTCCAGGATCACCCTCCAGACACGATCCTCCTGCTGCGACACGAGGATATTCCCTGGAATCTGAAATTACCCCAATTCTCCCTGTTTCGAGAAAGTGAACATAGACCCTTTCGGTGTTTCGGCATGACCGCCTCCAACGTTATCAGCAACGAAAATGCCTATCAGCATGGGCAAATTTAGCTCACTAGAGAAAACCTGAAGAAAATACGTGGAATGCAAAAACGTGTCACCATAAACCAAGAGCGGCAACTTTCTCAAGGAAGAAATAGGTGTCACCCATTAAAAGGCTGCTGTCAACGGCAAAAACGTTCCATATGCAAGAAAAATAGATTTTTTCAAGCCTTGAAGTTTCCAGTTTTCGACTTCGTTACCATTGCCGTTATTTCGGAACCACACACTATATCCACAAAAATTGCTCAAGTAATTTTGTAACGCATCCTTAGCGCAAATATGACATCAAACAAGGAGGTTTGTATCATGAGCATCAAGGCAAAGATGGTTTTAACTGCAATTCTGATTTCTGTTGGCATGATTGTTCTTATGGCAACGATTGGAGTAACCACCAACAGAATTAAAATCAACGGATCGATGTATCAGGATATTGTGAGGGGGAAGGATCTGGTTGCGGACATATTGCCTCCTCCTGAATATGTTATAGAAGCCTATCTAGTTACCTGTCAGGCATTATTGGAAAAAGACGGTTCAAAAATCCCATCCTATATCGATAGGGTTGCTAAACTGCGCAAGGAATACGATGAGCGACATGCTTATTGGGTCAAAGAATTGCCAACAGGAAAAATCAAAACTCTTTTACTTGAACAATCGTATAACCCGGTCGTCGCATTTTTCGACACCACGACAAAGGAGTTTTTCCCCGCTTTAACGACAGGCAATCATGATCAAGCCGAAAAAATCATGATCAACGCAATGTCACCTTCCTATGAAGCCCATCGAAAGGTAATTGATGAAATTGCAACTCTCTGTAATACCGAGAATACCGAATTAGAAAAGCGCGCGGCCGGTACGCTGAAAATATCTACAAGTGTATCCATAACAATGTGTATCCTATTTATTTTAATCGTTGTATCCCTCTTTTTCGGTATAATCCGCAGCATAACCGGTCAGCTGCAAAAAGTTATGTTCGTCGCCGACCGTATTGCTGAAGGAGAACTCGGTGTTGAAGTGCTGGTGACCTCGAATGACGAGACCGGCCAATTAATGACCGCTATGAGGACAATGACCGAAAATCTGCGTACAATTATCAACAAAATATCGGCCACCTCAATTCAGGTTGCAGCCGCTTCCAATCAACTTAACTCTAACGCCGAGCATATTGCCACCGGGGCTGAAAAGGTTGCCGTTCAGGCCAGTAGCGTTGCTACTGCAGGTGAAGAGATGTCAGCCACATCTGGTGACATCGCACAGAACTGTCAGATGGCAGCCGATGGCGCCAAACGCGCCTCTCAATCAGCCAGCGACGGGGCCGGAGTTGTCGAAAGAACCGTAGCGGTCATGGGGCAGATTGCTGAGAAGGTTCAGGATTCCGCCAAGACTCTTGAAAGCCTCGGCGCACGGTCCGACCAGATCGGAGCAATTATCGGCACGATTGAAGATATCGCTGACCAGACCAACCTGCTTGCATTGAATGCCGCTATAGAAGCTGCTCGCGCCGGAGAACAGGGTCGCGGATTTGCAGTCGTTGCCGATGAAGTCCGGGCACTGGCAGAACGCACCACTCGCGCCACCAAAGAAATCGGTGAAATGATCAAGGCAATACAGAGAGAAACCAAGGACGCTGTGGCAGCCATGGAGCAGGGTGTTCAACAGGTGGAGACCGGTACAGTGGAGGCTGCAAGGTCGGGAGAGGCGCTACGCGACATCCTGACGCAGATCAAAGATGTTACTATGCAAGTCAACCAAATCGCCACAGCGGCTGAAGAACAGACCGCTACTACCCGCGAAATATCCAGCAGCATGCATCAGATTACCGATGTGGTGCTACAGACTTCAGAGGAAGCACATGAATCTGCCACGGCAGCGGCACAACTAAATGGTAATGCTGAGGAGTTGCAGCGGTTGGTAAAGCAGTTCAAGTTATAAGCGATCCACGCCGCCGTTGGCGGCGATATATCAAAGAGTAAGTAGCGACCTCAGCCACTTCGATATTTCAGGTATACCTCCTTGGGTGAGTTATTGGAGTTTGACTTTGAGACGATGTCTTCGATGCGTTTGTATCGTGCATCAGATCAACTAATTCGTAATAGAGAGCTGATTGAACAAGGTCTTTTCAGTCGTATAGATGATATGTTCAGCCTGGAGACTACGGTTGTTGCACGTAAAGAAAAAGGACTTGGGCAATTAAGCCTAAGTCCTTGATCTTATTGGTGGGCGAAACAGGGATCGAACCTGTGACATCCAGCTTGTAAGGCTGGCGCTCTCCCAGCTGAGCTATTCGCCCTGATTTATGGCGGGGTTGACGGGGCTCGAACCCGCGACTTCCAGCGTGACAGGCTGGCACTCTAACCGACTGAGCTACAACCCCATGCGTCTAAAGGAGTGATACACTAAATTACTTCTTGCTGTTCACAGCTTCTTTCAGTGTTTTGCCAGGCTTGAACTTGGGCACCGTAGCGGCAGGTATGCTGATTTTCTTGCCGGACTGGGGGTTCTGACCTTTACGTGCAGCGCGTTGAGCGGTAGTGAAGGTGCCGAAGCCGACCAAGCTCAGCTTGTCGCCTTTTTTGAGAGCAACGGTTACGGAATTGATGAAAGCTGCGACTGCTTTTTCAGCCTCAACTTTTTTTAGTCCAGCCTGCTCTGCCACGGCACTTATCAATTCTGCTTTTGTCACGTTACACCTCCTGAAATTTGTTGTGAATACGGCGAGTCAGTGTTTATCAGATTATGTCAGGAACTGTCAAGGTAAATTTCTCGCAAACATGCAGTTTATGGGGGATTGGAGCCTTTTTATGTTTTTATAAAACTATACATGATATGAAATAATGAATATATTGTGTTTGCCATCTTGCTGAAATTATGGGCGTTATAAGAGGGAGCCTAGGCAGCGTCACTTACCTGCTGTTGCTCATATACGACAATAGGTTTTTCTTTGTGATAAATGACATCCTCGCTGATAACCACTTCCTTTACATTCGGTTGGGACGGGACTTCGTACATGATGTCCAACATGGAGTTTTCAAGGATGGAGCGCAGACCGCGGGCGCCAGTATTACGTTTTAGCGCCTCTTTTGCAATGGCTACCAGCGAACCATCGGTAAAGCGAAGGCGGACGCCTTCCAGGTCAAATAGCTTCTGATATTGTTTAACCAGTGCATTTTTGGGCTCTTTAAGGATTTGTACCATGGCATCTTCATCCAGTTCGGTAAGGGTTGCCAGCATGGGCAGTCTTCCGATGAACTCAGGGATGTAGCCGTACTTCAATAAATCTTCCGGTCTCACATTGTTAAGCAACTCACCGAGTTTCTTTTCCTCGCGTTTTTTTACATCAGCGCCAAAACCCAGGCTTTTCATGCCTATGCGTTGTTGGATAACGCTTTCCAGGCCGGCAAAAGCTCCACCACAGATGAAGAGAATGTTTGTAGTGTCAACTTTCATGAATTCCTGTTGCGGATGTTTGCGGCCACCCTTTGGAGGGATGCTGGCTACCGTACCTTCAATGATCTTGAGCAACGCTTGCTGAACCCCTTCACCGGACACATCGCGTGTTATAGAGGGGGAATCGGTTTTACGGGCAATCTTGTCAATTTCATCTATATAGACAATTCCCTTTTGGGCGCGTTCAACATCGTAATCAGCTGCTTGCAGCAGGCTCAGGATTATATTTTCCACATCCTCGCCCACATAGCCGGCCTCGGTGAGGTTGGTGGCGTCGGCCATGGCGAAAGGAACCCTCAGTATGCGCGCCAAGGTCTGGGCCAGCAATGTCTTGCCGGAGCCGGTAGGCCCCAAGAGCAGGATGTTGCTTTTTTGCATCTCTACATCACCAGGCTTGAGGCTGGATTCAATGCGTTTGTAGTGATTATAAACGGCTACAGAGAGAACCCTTTTTGCCCGTTCTTGTCCGATAACATATTCGTCAAGGATCTCCTTGATCTCCTGAGGCTTGGGGAGTCGCTTCAGATCCGGCCCGAGGGTTTCCTCCATTTTGATCTCTTCGGCAATGATGTCATTGCACAATTCGATACATTCGTCACAAATATACACTGCCGGACCGGCAATGAGCTTTTTAACTTCTTCCTGGCTTTTTCCGCAAAAGGAGCAGGTCAGGTTTTCCTGATTAGTATCCCTTCGGCTCATGTTGCACCTCCGACCGCCGTTTTTCTTGTCACGATGGCATCGATAAGTCCATATTCCGTGGCATCCTTGGCAGACATAAAATAATCGCGCTCGGTATCGTTTGCAACCTTTTCCACGCTTTGCCCGGTCAAATCTGCGAGAATTTCATTCAATTCATCCTTCATGCGAAGGATTTCCTTGGCGTGGATGTGGATATCAGTAGCCTGGCCTTGGAAACCTCCCAATGGCTGGTGGATCATGATTCTGGAATGATCAAGGCTGAAGCGTTTACCCTTTTCGCCCGCTGCCAGCAGGAATGCTCCCATGGAGGCTGCCTGGCCTATGCAGATAGTGGAAACTGGAGCCTTAATATAGCGCATGGTGTCAAATATCGCCATTCCGGACGTTACCACACCACCGGGGGAGTTGATATAAAAATGGATATCCTTGTCCGCATCTTCTGCCTCAAGGAACAGCATTTGAGCGATTATAAGGTTGGCTACCTGATCATCAATGGCGCCACCCAGAAAAATAATCCGCTCTTTCAGCAGTCGCGAGTAAATGTCGTACGAGCGTTCGCCTCTGCCGCTCTGTTCAACTACTATCGGGATATACATTAATGCCTTCCTTGTTAGTAAGTTACATTTTCCCCCGCGCTTTTCCAGCAGAAAAAAATGGCTAACGCACTATCACTGTTTATCAGGGTTAGGCCGTCTCCTGTTGGGCGGCTTCAACTTCTGTGATAACGGCGTGGTCCAGCAGGAAGTGGATGGCCTTGTCCTCTTTAATCTCCGCAATCAGAGAGTTTTGAGCATTGCGGTTTGTTGAATAATATTCTTTGACCCGCACAAGCATATCGGCATTGCCTTCGGCAATCTGCTCATAGTGCTGTGCCAGCTCCTCGTCATTAACGGTGATGTTCTCTTTTTCTATTAATGCCATCAGGAGTAGTCCACCTTTGATCTTGTCCTGGGCGGAATCACGGAAACGGAGGCGGAATTTTTCTTCATCCAGTCCCATCATTTCTATGGACATGCGCTGGCTTTTTAGACGTTTTTTGAAATTTTCAAACATATCGTCCAACTGGCGTTTAATCATTGATTGAGGCACGTCCAGTGGATTTTTCTTGATCAACGCCTGAATGATTTCCTCTTTTACTTTATTATCAATTCGCTCGGTTTCCTTTTTCTGGTGGTATTCCATCATCTTCGAACGTAATTGTTCCATTGTTTCGAATTCGCCGGCCTGCTGGGCGAATTCGTCATCAAGCGCAGGTATTTCCTTGCGCTTGATTTCCTTGAGAGTTACCAGGAATATGCCCTCTTTACCGACAACCTCCGGATTGCGGTACCCATCGGGCAAGGTCACTCGCACCTCTTTTTCTTCACCAGATTTCATGCCGATCAGTTGCTCCTCAAATTCAGGCAGTAGCTGATTGGCGCCCACTTCGATCAAGGAGTCTTCGGCGGTGCTATTCTCTTCCGGGTGGTCAGGCACCGTAAAGGAGTAATCAACAGAGACCACATGTCCATTTTCAACAACCGAACCCTCGTCCAGCGGGACTAGTTGAGCCATGTTTTCCTGCATACGCTTCAGCTCAGCCTCTATACTGTCGGGGTTAAGAAGGTATTTTTCCTTTGTGACTGCGAGATCGGTGCAGTTTTGCAGCAGGATCTCAGGCATGGTTTCCACCACAGCGCTGTATTTGAATGGAGTTCCCTGCTCAAGGATATCGCTTTCAATTGTCGGGGAGTCAACAGGTTCTATTTTTTGTTCGTTCAGTACCTTGAAGAGGGTTTGATCATAGAAGCGTCGCATAACTTCTTTACGCATACTGTCGCTGTAATTTCGTTTGATAAGTTGCAGGGGAGCCTTGCCGACGCGGAAACCTTGCAGTTTGGCTGTTTTCCGGATACCGGCATAGACCTTTTCGATCTCGGTGTCGACCTGTTCGACCGGGATTTCAATGTTGATTTTCTTGGTGACAGAATTTATCGCTTCGACAGTAACCTGCATGGGAATGACCTTTCATGGTTAAATTGATGATGAACCGGTTACCTGGAAATGATGGGGCTAAATGGTGCGAGAGAGGAGACTTGAACTCCTATACCTTTCGGTGCCAGATCCTAAGTCTGGTGCGTCTGCCAATTCCGCCACTCTCGCACAAGCAGTTGATATCGCTCAGTTTCGCTGATGCCGTTCATAATAACAAATCGAATATTGAAAAATATGGCAAAAACGCCGCGCGGTCAAGTAATTTTATTACATAACAGCTCTGACGCATAATCATTGTGTCGAGTCGAGATTGTCTGCCACAGTGGAGATTTGTTGCTCCACGCTGATTATAGAAGCGTCCGAAACTATGTCATAAGCCTCATGAAAACGGTTGACCTTCCAAATTCTGGCATGTTTTCCGCTCTTAACCCATATTTAACACCTTCAAAAATAACTATTGATGATGTTAAGGCATCAAAAAAAT
>JBAYZR010000182.1:0-7211 GCA_041672425.1 Pedobacter sp.
GGGCGATGCCGTTGGCTCGCCTCGGCGCCACAGGCAACAAGGGCGGATATTGCACCGAGGGCGACCCACCGGGTGCGCCCCTACAAAAAACGTACAACCACGGGAACAAGAGAATGTCAAAGCAGAATCACATTTACGGAATACCATTACAACACCGGGCCTGCGCCCTGGTACTGGCCATGTCAACGGCATGTTCCCCGGCCATGGCCACCGCTGCGACGCCGACCATACCTGGTTTTTACGGCAAGGTGCCGCCCATTTTTCCCACGGCAGCAGGTACGCCGCAGTTACCTGTATTATTAAATTTAAATCCCGATAAACCCCCTGCAGGACTGAGCGAGAATCCCGTAACAGTCAACAACACCCTGACCATAAACCAGAATGCAGCGCAGGCGACCATTGACTGGCAGTCTTTCAATATCGCCCCTGGCTCTGTAGTCATCTTCAACCAGAAAGGACCCGACTCGACAGGCCAGATTGTGTCACAACCCCAGTGGGTCGCCCTCAACCGAATCTACGATGCAAGCCCGAGCCTTATCTACGGCAACATCAAGGCGGACGGCAAGGTCTACCTGATCAACCGTAACGGTATCCTTTTCGGACCCGACTCCCAGGTAAATGTCCACTCGCTTGTCGCATCGAACCTCAACATAACCGATCAGAATTTCACCAATGGTAAGCTCCGCTTCACAACTACAGCCTATGACACCACACAGGGTGCTATCTCCAGTGACGCCTCCGTATACAATTATGGCAAAATCTACACCGACAGCGGCGGTTCGGTCTTTCTGGTCGGGCCGAACGTGGTGAATGCCGGCACGATCAGTGCGCCATCCGGCACGATCAATCTGATCGGGATACAGGGAACGGGTGAAGTTGAAACAGCAGAACTCACTGAAGATGCGACTGCCAATGATGTGACCTATAGTGACTCTCAGGTTCCCGGCACAGCCTACAATGCTTTGGATGGAATACTGATCACCGAAACAGGCGGCCGGATCGGCATGTATGGCGCAACCGTGCAGAATGATGGTCTGATCCGTTCCATTACAGCGTTCAAAAAGGGGGGCGTTGTAATACTGGCGGCGCGCGACAAGGTCACTACCGGGGCAAATAGTAAAATCGAGTCGTCGATCGAGACATCAACTGATGCCGCTGATCCGCAATTAAACTTCAATCACCCGGAAATCATCTTCCGCGGTCTGGCCACCGATAGCGACCCAGTTCCCCTGAGCACGATCGAACACCAGGGAGCAATTACAGCACCATCCGGAAATGTGAAGATGACCGCCAGGGATCGCGTTTTCCTGGCTGACAGCAGCCGTATTGATGTTTCCGGGCTCTGGCTCGATCGACCTGCCTCGTCGAACCTGCTGGAGGCACAGCTAAACAGTGTCGACCTGCGCGATGACTATGTCCAGAAAAACGGAACTCCGCTGGGGCTGAAGATCAAGGTGGATGTCCTGACCGGTTCGAACATCGGCAATATCAAGAAAAACTATCTGACGATGCAGACTGGCGCCGAGGAACGCAGCACCAGCGGGGGCAGTATCTCCTTTTCTGGTCCGTCCTCTCAGGTAACGCTGGACCAACTGATCATAAAACAGGGAGCGCAGCTTTATTTCTCCGGGGGTGGCATTCGCTATGCCACCGGCGCCATGGCGACATCCCGCCTGATTTCAGGGAACAGGTTATATGATATCGGGAGCGCCCCACAGTGGATCAGCTATGACCGACTGGCGGACAGCCAGACCAAGTCCTACAAGCGATTCGGTGTAACCGATGAATTCAGCGGGCTCTATTTCGGCAGCGGCACTCCGGTAGGGGATCTGACCGCCGCCAGGACTGTGGGGAGCGATGCCGGCAGCGTGCTGTTCAACGCAAGGGTGTCCGTGCTTGACGGCAGCCTGACTGGCGCTGTCACCCGCGGTCTTTACCAGAGCGCTGTCACTTCCTATGCGGTCAAGGACTTTGATGCAACGGATTACAAGAACTACAGCATCTCGGTCAGGCGCGGCCTGGAAGAGCCCAGAGGCGGCGCTGTGACCATCGGACATGAATTGCCTGCAGCACCTTCCGCAGCCACCAATGACAATGAACAGGATTTCGTTACCAACGCTATTACCATTACGTCGGTGACAACACCGCTTTCAGGCAATTTCGGGGTGGATGACGACCTCAATCGCCTGACCACCGAGATATCCGCCGATCTGCTGAACAACGCCGGTCTGGGTTCGCTGAGCCTCTTCGCTAATACCTCTATCACTACCGAAGCTGGAGCTGGACTCAGCCTGCTACCGGGCGGCAGTTTCATTGCCAGGGCAAGACGCATCGAACATGCGGGAACAATCGATGTCCCGGATGGCTCGGTCGAGCTGTCCACACGGCCCGATGTCTCTTCATACTACTCGTTAATGACACAGCCAAATGAAGTAAATTCGCTCTACCAGACGCTGATCGAAACCATTTACCTGGCGGCTGACAGCCGGATTTCCACGGCCGGGCTTGAGATCGACAACAGCGCTGCTGGCATGGCGCTACATCCCGCGACCACGACCGCCCATACCAACGGCGGCTCGATACTGATCCAGGAGAGGACCGAACAGGGCGCCAGCTCAACCCTGGGTACCCTGAACGACGGCCACACCCTGGCAATGGCGCCCGGAGCGTTGCTGGACGTGAGCGGCGGCTGGCTGATCGACTCCAAAGGAACAATCACCGGTGGCAATGCAGGCATACTGGAACTGAAAGCGCCGACTTTGAGCCTCGCCGGAGAGTTGTGGGGATACTCTTTGCCTGGCAAAAGCGGCGGCGAGATCAAGCTGCATGCCGGAGATGTGCAGGTTGCGTCGCGCGACCTGTACCTTCCCTCCAATATGCCGGTTGATGCTGCCATCCCCGATTACCTGCTGGGCAAACTGGTGCTTGGAGAGGATCGGCTTAGTGATACCGGTTTTTCAAAAATCAGCCTGACCGCCATCAATGATATCAGCTTCGGTGACGGTGCTTTGTTGACTCCATCTTTGACCAAGCTGTCGATGCCGGAACCGGCTATTTTCTCGCAAGGCACAAATGTGGGTAATGTAGTGAAACCGGCCGGTTCCGATCCAAGCGTTGCCGAATATCTTGACGCTACCTCTGTAACAATGACAGCCGGTAGGAACATTTATGAAAACAGCCCGTTTGGCGGTGGCGGCGATTCTGTCAATAACTCTGATGCGAAAATAGAGATAACAGCCGGAACAGGTGTAAAGGTCGCTCCCGGCGGGAGCGTTACGCTGACAGCTCCCAACATCGATATTGCCGGACAGATCGAGGCCCTGGGCGGAAGTGTGACCGCAAAATCTAATAATTCACTCTATGTCAAAACCGGCGGAGAGATACTGGCAGGTGGGTACAACAAACCGGTAACAACCACAGTGGCAGGCCAGCCTGCCGGATCAGTCCCGCAGACGGGCGGGAGCATTGACCTGCAATCAGCGGTTGGGGACGTGGTTCTGGAGGTCGGTTCAAAAGTTGATGTCTCAGGTTCTGCGCCCGTTGAACGGCTTGTTGCCGGAGCAGACGGCGCCCCTGTCAAGGTCGTGGTGGCCGGTGACCCCGGCTCGCTGTCGTTCTCCTATTCCGGGGATCTGACACTGGATGGAGAGATCAACGGCAAGGCCCGCATGAACGGGATTCGAGGCGGAGACCTGTCCGTAACAAACCTGACGGGTGACCTGAACATAAGGGAAGAAGATGTTACTCTTTACCAGCAGAAAGGATTTGACGGGCTTACCTTTAAAAGCTCGACCGGGGCGCTCCTGCTTCCGGACAAGCTGGACGTGACTGTCGGTCGGAGCCTCACCCTTGACGGCAGGCTTCTGCAAGGGAGTCCGGACGGTGAGGTAACGCTGTGGGCGCCATGGATCACCCTGCTATCAAGCTCAACCCACCTGGCCGACACGCCAAAATCGCTCTACGAGGGTACCGGGGAAATCACGCTTGCCGGAGGCTTCATTGATGTGCAGGGGAGCATCCTCATGGACGGTTTCAGGGATGTCACCCTGCAGGCCACACGCGACCTGCGCTTCAGTAGCAGCAGGTACACTGTGGGACAGAACAGCAATTACTGGACCGGCGAGCTGGGGGTGACCGCTAACCTGACCCTACAGGCAGCCCGCGTATATCCGACCACGCTGTCCGATTTCACTGTTACCTCGAAGGGGAAGGTCACAGTTCTACCCGGCACTATTAGCGACACGTCCCCGGTCTACTCGGCTGGAGGAAGCCTCACAATAGCTGCTGAAGGCGGCATCGAACAGCGCGGAACCCTGCTGGCCCCCCAGGGGAGCATCAACCTGATCGGCGGTACCAGAGAGAAAATTGTCAATGCAGACGGAACAACGACATACAACGATACCCAAACAAGCAGGGTCCTGCTGGCCGAAGGGAGCAGCACCACCACCAGTGGCGAGGTTGCGGTAATCTATGGCAGTTATGACGGCGCCACCTGGTCCACCCATGCTGACATACTTGCCGATGGGAGTGTGAATAATACCGGGGCCCTGATTACTTCGGCTCCTGCGAAGGGCATCACCCTGAAAGGCGAGGAGGTCATCGTCCGTCCGGATGCAACGCTGGATCTTTCCGGAGGCGGATCGGTCTATGCAACCTATTTCCAGTCCGGCATACCAGGCTCTCTGAATCCCCTCACGGTCACGTCACCTGCAAAGCGCTATGTCATCCTGTCCGATAATTCGGTAATACTCCCCGGCAAGGCTGTTTACCTGGATGCAGTGCCTGAACTCGGACTCAAGGCCGGGGTCTATTCACTCCTGCCTGCTGATCAGTTTGCCTTTGTCCCTGGCGCGCTGGTAATCCAGGATACGGGCATGCAGCTTGTGGCGGGCCAGAAAGCGCTTACCACGCAAGGTTACAAGGTTGTGTCCGGCTACGAAACAATAACTGACACTTCGATTAGTTCCCAGACATTTAAGGGGTATAGTATCCGGAGCGCCGCTGATGTCCTCAAGGAAGGTGATTTTACGGTCAAGAGCTTTACCTCCGGCAATGGCGGCGACCTGACCCTGGTCGCGACCGGCGCGGTACTGAACGACACAATTACTGCTCACCCTTTGCAGGGATACCAGGGCGGGCTTCTGACACTGAGCGCCAAAAACGTCATTGTTCAGAATATCGCCGAGCAACAACCCGGTAGATTTGAATTCGACGATCCTCTTTTGGACAACATGGCCGAAACACTGATCCTTGACACCGCGCATATTTCCAACAAAGGGTTCCGGGAACTGGCGCTGGGCAGCAAGGAATATGACAGCAAGAGCGGCAGCTATAGCTACAGTGCAGATACTGTTACAGTTACCGGCGACAGCGTGCTGAAGGCGCCCTCGGTCACGCTTCGGGCCAATACCGCGGTGACGATCGAAAAAGACGCTCTGGTCCAGGCCACAGGTGACAGTGCGGACGGAATCGCGACCGTGGAGGTACCGACCGGAACATTATACCTGAATGAAAATGGGCTGATACGCGCCGACAACGGTCTCCGTTTGAATGTCGGCGGCATGTCGCTGCTGGGCGATTTCATGGTCGATCACGGTTCATTCTCCCTGACCGCTGATAACATCATCTTTGCCAATGAAACTTATGTCCAGCGAACCATCGACGGCGTACCGCAGGATGCTTATCTGACAGCTGGAAACTGGACGCCCGGCTCCGGCGGTTCCACCAGTCTGGCTGATTTTGACGGGGTGACTCTCATCAGCCGGGGCGACATCCGTTTTCAGGAAAATGTGGATATCAAGGCAAAAGGAGCGCTGACGCTTGATGCTGGCAGGTATTTAATTGATAACGCCGCATCTGAAGAGGTCAAGGCCTCCTTCAGCGCAGGCGGCAAACTGACCCTGCTTAATTCCGGTATGGCCCCGGCTGACCCGGCTCTGATCGATCCAGCTGCACCGACAAATAGCAGCAGCCTGACATTTACTGCCAACGCCATTGATATCAGTCCGAGATCATATGCAGACAAGAACAACAATAAATACGGCGGCATCCTGTTCGACGGTTTCGGCACGGTGACCCTCAACAGCTCCGGCGACCTGACCCTGCTCGGGGCTGGAACCATCAAGACCGCCTGGGATCTGAACATCAATGCCCCCAGGGTGACCACCTCTTTCTACAGATACGATGCCGATCCGGCTGACAATAGCGACGTTTCCATCCCGTATACCGCTGCCGACATCTCCATTGATGCCAGAAGCGGCAATGTCGCTATAGCTGGCAACGGCGGTAAGGCCGACTCAGGCGGAACTCCGGGCGGTTCCCTTGAAATTCTGGCAGCCTCGATCAAAGTTGGTGATCCGGCCGACAAGAACGCAACCGTTCTGGATGTGCCTGCCGGTCAGGTCAAGCTGATTGCCACGGGCGACATTGATATTAAAGACAAGTCAAGCATCCTGGCGACCGGGAGCAGGAGTCCGGCGCCGGAACAGCCGGGCGTTTTCAGTTACTCGCCAGGTGGGAGTATCATTGTTCAGAGTTCCGGAGGCAAGATCAACCTTGCCACAGGGAGCACGCTTGATGTACAGGCCTCTGATCAGGGGGATGCCGGTGCGGTCACGCTGTCGGCAGCCGCGAAAGGCGTCACAATGGCTGGCGCAATCAAGGGTTCGGCCCTCAACGGACAGGGCGGATCATTTGCCATTGATAGCGCTACGTTGGACGGCGTGGGCGACAAGGGCGGGCTTGACATTTTGAACACGATTCTTTCCGATGGCGGCTTTAACGACCGGATCAATATCCGTTCCCGTTCCGGCGATCTGACTCTCTCCAGCGGCAATACCATGACCGGACGCGAGGTTGTGATTGCGGCAGATACTAGCGCAAATCCGGATGGCACCAAAAACAGCGATGGTTCAATCGATATTGCCGGCACGATCAATGCCGACGGTGCGGACGGTGTTGCGGGTGGACTTGTGGAATTGTACGCCGGCAATGCCCTGACCCTGGAAAGCGGGTCGGAAATCTCAGCCAGAGGGGGTGCCAATGCTGGCGGAGGATCGGTGTCGCTGAGTTCTATGGCTGACAAGAAAAATGGCAGCAGTTACGCCATTCAGATCAAGCCGGATTCGAAGATTGACGTTTCAGGAACGAAAGGTGGAACTGTTTCTTTCCGTGCCTATCAAATCAACAGCAACGATGTCAATATTTCTGAC
>JBAYZR010000183.1:0-7190 GCA_041672425.1 Pedobacter sp.
TATGCTTATCTGAATGACTAAATAATGTGACAACCAAGAACAACTAATCCAAACAATCAGACAATAAAACGTTGTTACTTAACAAAATAATCTAAAAAACAACACCCAGTTACCGCATGAAAGATCAAATAGAAGCATGAACCACAAAATCAAACCGCCGACTGCGTTAAATCTCGGAGTCGGCGGTTTATTAACTACTGCGTTTTTATGGTGCAGCGTTTCCTACATGTTCGTGGTGCCGCTCACAAGTACGAACCAGACGGTGATCCACCCAGCTGAACTATTCAGGAATGGTGCGGATTCGATTGGGGCAGATTGGGAACTTGCGGGTCATACTGGCCTCCTGGATGTGGGTTTATGACATCAAGCCCCAATTGTTCCAGACGGCGGGTTACCGAGTCGATCTCATCTTGTAACACGCAACCTGTTAAATGCGAGATTAGTCCAAGTAAAGAATCCACGCCCACAGGACGTGGCTTTTAAAAGCAGCCCCCCCACAGGGGGCCACAGCACCTTAACGAGAGATATGGATTGCACCTTGCTGGGCAGCTTAAAACCTTAGGATGCGTTACAATATAAGTTGAACTTATTATAAAGAGGCAATGCGTTATAAATACCAGTAAATTCACATAATAATCCAAATTAACTGTATAAATTGCTTATTTTATTATATAATATATTTTTAGCTCCCTGCGTTTGCTATAGTGACGCCCGAATCTCAATTGTCACCCATACCATACCCATACGGGACTGGCATAACCAACAAACATCACCACACCCGTAGAGTGTGGATTTTAACATCACATTAAACTGGGTGAGAAGAAAACGGACCAACTGAAGAATAAGCAAATTCAAGATGCTGGAAGAAAAACAGTTTCAGGATGCCGGTGGCAGCGACTAAAGACTTTGGAAAGTGCCGCAGCCTGTGGCACAATTGCCCCCCAAAGGGCCATCAGAAATATGCAACTACTTGATGCAATAACTCTCTGCGAACAATCATCCTCCTGAGGAGCGGATATGAAATACGATATCATCGAAGACGTTTTTCTTTTCGTTAGTGGCGCCCCGCCCTGCGAGCGCAGCGCTGTTATCAACCGTAAAACTGGCGAATCGTTCTTTGCCTCGCTCATGGCCGACGTTGATGAACTGCCGGACGATATAGACGAGAATGACGACTATATCGGTATTCCCCACAAAAACGACCTCAACCTCGCGAAACCGCTGGTGATGGAATTTGTCCGACATCGTTGCCCGGAACAGATGGATCGAGTGCGTGCCATATTTTCTCGGGCCGGTGCTTACGGACGATACAAAGATTTGCTCTCCGAAATAAACTTGCTGGAAGAGTGGTATACCTGTGAAAACGAACGAACCAGAGAAGCGCTGCTGGAATGGTGCAGGGAGGAAGGGATCATCGTTGAAGAAACAAGATAATAACAAGGAATGCTTTCTCAGAGATAAGCAACAGATAATCGCCGACTATTTCGAATTCCACGGAATTCCAGTTGAAGTCAGATTTATCAGGGGTGAGCTTTCCATCATCAATCACCTCATGATGGAAAGGAGTCGGATTTGAGTGACAAACTGAATGTACCCAAAACCATGCAGCCGGTATTCGATATCATTGCCGGAATCATCGACGAATTCTGCATGAAACACCTGAACGAGGAGTATTCCCTAGTTTCGCGGGAGCTGGCGGCGGCCCTCTGCCGCAAACGCCCCTCGCCGCTGATGAAGGGCAAACCGGAGCAGTGGGCCTGCGCCTGTGTCTATGTCATCGGCAGCACCAACTTTCTTCACGACAAAACCCAGACGCCGCATATGCAACTGGGTAAATTATGCGAACTGTTCGGCATCGGCAAGAGCACAGCAACTACGAAGGCGCGCAGTATAGAACAGCTGATGGGCATCAGCTACCTCGATCCACGGTGGAGCCTTCCGAGCAAGTTGGAGGACAACCCGCTGGTCTGGATGCTCAATGTCAACGGATTTACCGTGGACATCCGTACCTCGCCGCTGGAGCTTCAGGAAGAGGCGTTCCGTAAGGGACTGATACCATTTGTTCCGGGGAGAAAATAATATGGTCAACCGCAGCATTGTAATAGCTATGGCAAAGGAGCCTTTCAGGGAATGGTTGTTATCGCTTCCTGACCCATGTGATAATACTCTTGAGGAGATCAACGAGGACCGCACCACCTACCTGATTCCAGAATATGAGGATGACAAGCAGCGGGACAGGGCTCTCAAGAAGGTTTTCGGCGGGATCTTTGAGGCCCAACTGGCCGAGTGGTGGACAAGGGAGGAAGACTGGCCCCAGAAGCGGGATTTGAGGACCTTCAAGAAATGGTTCGATCTTCAATTTCACTCTGTTGTGGAGGATCTTGTAGATGACATGCTTGTCGACGAATAATCATTGTACTTGATAATTGCCGCTGCCTGATTTCCTTGGTGGAATTTTTGGAGGTACTATGTTGAATCAGGCTCTTTATAAAAGCAAAATTAAAGATTGACAATCAACGAGTTAAAATTTATTTTTTCTGGTCTGATGGCAAAATATTCACGCCTGCCATATAATTCCATGGTGACAACCTCTCTTTTTCAAAACGACACTCTTCTCAACAGCCCGTTCATGAAAATATACAAGGAGACCATTTCATGAGGCATGACACCGTTTACAACCCTGACCACCGGATGGGGCAACTTTTAATTGAATCATCCATTATTACCAGGGAACAGCTCAACATCGCCCTGAAGCACCAGAATCATTGCGAAGAGAAGATCGGCTCTGTTCTGCTTCGTATGGGATATCTGAATACCGAAACCCTGCTGGAGTTTCTTCGAAAGCAATTCGGCACTCCTTCGATTGACCTCTACAACATTCACATTGCACCCTCCGTATTGAACTCCCTCACCATCGAACAGATGAAACTGCTGCAGGCACTGCCGATCATCCCATCAAGCAAAGGTCTTTTTGTTGGCATGGCGGATCCGAACAATATCAAGGCGGTCAATGAACTGGAATTCATTCTTGGCAGGAAGGTCGAACCGGTTGCCGTTCCGCAAGTTCAGATGGATGCCGTATTTCGTTACATTGAAAAAAGAGGGGGCCGCCTCACGGCAACACTCTCGGGCAAAGAGGTTGAAATTGAACAGTCGGAAGGGGTCATACAGGATACCATCGAACTTAAAAAACTGATCTCGCTGCTGACAGAAAAGAACGCATCCGACCTTTTGATCTCTGCCGGTGTTCCACCATGTCTGAAGCTTAATAACGAGATTATTCGATTGGCGGGTCTCAGCCTGACTCCAGCCGATGTGGAGCAAAGCGCCAAAGAGTTGATGACCGACCTGCAATGGCAAGAGTTTCTGGATAAGGGCGAGTTGGATTTTGGCCTTTCCCGTCCCGCAGCCGGACGTTTTCGAGTCAATGCTTATCGTCAGCGCGGTTCAATATCGTTAGCAATTCGCAACATCAATGAAAACATCCCGACACTTGCTTCCTGCGGCCTGCCGGACTGGCTTGAGGAATTCATCATGTATCCCCAGGGTCTGATCCTGATAACAGGTCCGACAGGCAACGGCAAAAGCACAACCCTTGCGGCGCTGATCAACCTGATCAATACCAAGCGCAAGTGCAACATCATCACGATCGAGGATCCTATCGAATTTCTGCACACGCATAAGATGAGCAACATAAACCAACGAGAGATAGGCAGGGACACGCCGTCATTCCAAGAGGGGTTAAGTCATATATTCCGTCAGGCGCCAGATGTGATCGTGATCGGCGAAATGCGCGATCCCGAAAGCTTTGCAATTGCGGTTCAGGCAGCGGAAACAGGACACCTGGTTATCAGCACGATGCATGCGAATTCGACCACCACAGCGATTGAACGTATTATTGAGATTTTTCCGCCCGAAAAACAGCAGCAGATCAGGATACAACTCGCCGAGGTTTTTCTGCTGGTAATAAATCAGCGACTGATTTTAAGTAAAAATGGTGCCGGTAGAGTCCTGGCATATGAAAAGCTGGCCAATACTCCACGTATCAGAAATATGATTCGGGAAGCGAAGACCCACCAGATCCGATCTATCTTTAAGCACTCGGCCGAGGAGTACCAGCCAATGGATGTTTCACTGAACAATTTGGTTAAAAGAAGAGATATCACGCTTGAAGAAGGGATCAAGTATTGCGAGAATCCTTCCGCATTCAATGGAATGTCTTCCAAACACCCATAGCCGCTTCCCAGCAATAAAAATCGTACTTTCCGAACACCAGGATTATACTTGCTTCAATTTTGTCATCGTGATAGCACCCTGTTATCTCAATGGGAGGTATGATCATGGCCACACACATCAAGAGAGATACTTTATAAGAAGTTGTTTTCTGCCATAAAACACAGGAAACAACGTCTAACTTACTAAAGGAGAAAGAGTATGAAAGAGGAAGTACTGAGGGTTCTTGAGATGGTGCGTCCCGGCCTACAGGCCGATGGCGGTGATGTGGAGCTGGTTGAGGTGACCGAGGATGGCATCGTCAAGGTCAGGTTAAAAGGCGCTTGTGGAAGTTGCCCCATGTCTACCATGACCCTCAAGATGGGCATTGAGCGAGCTATGAAAGAGCAGATCCCGGGCGTCAAGGAAGTTGTACAGGTCTAAACTTTGCATGCATTTGCTTTCGAACAGAAAACCCTGCCGTTTATCGTCCACGTTAGTTGATTAGT
This sequence comes from Pedobacter sp., assembly GCA_041672425.1. Classification (GTDB taxonomy): domain Bacteria; phylum Desulfobacterota; class Desulfuromonadia; order Geobacterales; family Pseudopelobacteraceae; genus JACPFJ01. The sequence continues at coordinate 4,722 of JBAYZR010000183.1, forward strand.
TTTTTAAAAAACCACATAAGAAAGCCCACTGATTTGGTTCCGTGGGCTTTCGTACCCCATCTTTGTCAAAAACGCCGTTGTATTTTGCCAGTTTCTCGCTAATTTTACCGATTCTCTGATAAAAACATCAATGATTTCAGGTATCGGATATTTTTCTGCAAAATTGTGTACACGGCTGGAATCGCTTTTATCCGGGCAACGAGAGTTGACACCTATCGCTAGACCAAGCCCTGTGATTGGTGCGTTCATTACTCAGGAGTCCACTCAATCTAAACTTCTTTGTAGAAGTTTAGATTGAGTGGACGGAATTGAAATTTATTGGCAGCGTTGTAAGCTACGTTTACTGTGCTGAATCCGCCTTAATTTTAGTCAACGTAAGCCATTGACAATCCAAATAGAGCCTGCTACAAATATGCAAAAATTTATTAAGGAATTCATATATGCAATACATCCGTTTTGTTGGTTGGTTACTGTTGTTTCCCTCTCTGGTATTCACAGCGGCGTGCGGTAAAAGCGGAGAAACTGCCAGTTCATCGTCAACCAGTATAGGCGGAGGAGCTGTCAGTAAGCAGATTGTAACGGGGGTCGCGGCAGCGGGCTCGCCTATTAAAGGAACGGTTGTACTTAAAGACAGTAAAGGAGCACAACTTGGGCCGGTCAATACCGACGATGACGGCAATTTTTCCTTTGACATAACCAGCCTCACCCCACCGTTCATCTTGAAAGCTGTAGGAGTTTCAGGCACCCAGAATTACATGCTCTACTCTGTATCAACTGAATCAGGTAACGCTCACATTACCCCTTTCAGTAACCTTGTTCTTCAGCTAGCCGCCGGAGCTGACCCCACCACGGTTTTCGGAGCAAACGGTAGCATACCGAACACTGCGACTATTGATGATACAAAGCTGAAAGCCGCTGTGTATAAGGTAAAATCCCTTCTGGCGCCAATTCTTATTGAATACGGCATAACCGACTTTGATCCGATTACCGGGGTTTATTCGGCAACACCCGACAACAAGCTAGACGCTATGCTTGACATCATCGAAATCAAGACTGAAAACAGCACTCTCACCATCACCAACAAGCTTGATGGCTCGGTCATTGTATCTGGGAACTTGGCAAACATTGAGGGATTTACAATCGACAAGGTGAAATGCCCCGACAAGTCCACACTGACTGATATCAAGGAAATTACCGACAGGTTGGCCGTGCTCCGGTTGATAATGAACAAAGGCGATACCCTAAAGACGCAAGACCTGGAAGACCTTTTCATTGCCGATCCGAACTATGGCACCAGTAACGGTCATACAAGAGCCGAGGACATGGCGAGCATCATCACCATTTTCGGACTCAATGGAACCAATAAGGATGGCAAGCTGAAGAGCATCAGAAACGTGCGGCTGGTAAACGACCAGACGGCAAACTATGCTGGGAGAGATGTTACAAAGGCCTATCTAATTAATTACGACTTCATCCATGAGGGCGGCAATATTGTCCACGGCAATAACACAACATGGGCAAAAGATGCTGCGACTGGTTTGTGGAAATTTGTTGGGGACCCGGCCAATGCTAATATTGGAAATAATAATGGGTTTGTTTCTACTTCCGGGGGTATAACGGTAACTCCGGTGGTTATTTTATGGCCTTCTTTGTTGGGTACACCCTAAACTGACACCTGGAATTGACACTATTCATGTCAGAATAGGATCGGTTTTTGGCTTGTCTGACACATTTATCCAAACATATTAATAGTATTACCCAGCGGGCCGTTCTGGAAGGTTTCACCCTGAGCCTGTAGTCTCAGCCCTTCGGGTTCCGGCCACTAATACAAAACAAACAGTCAAAATATCCTCCCTACATCTTGTGTTCCTGAATGACCTGGTGAAGCTCCTACAGGTCATTCAGGACCGTCTCCAGGAACAGCTGGCCAGCTTCCATTAAAAAACGTAACATACTTAAAATACTTGAAATCATGGCTTTTGAAAAAACGGTCACTTTTTTAAACCTGTAGAACCTCTTTTTACCCCTACCACAACATCTAGGGTGTTACCCTTCGGGCCGTTCTGGAAGGCTACGCCCCGAGCCTCAGCCCTGCAGGTTCCGGCCACTAACACAAAGGCAAAAACCACACCTCAAAGGCTAGTATCCGGGATTTCAGTCTGACCGATGATTACAGAGCTTTCACCCACGAGTTCTATCTGGCCGTTTTTATCCCGCTTGACTCTGCTGTTGACGTGCAAGTCGACTTGCCTGAGCGTTACGGTTTTGAAAAACCTTTCGATCTTGCCCTTGCCCTGGGGCTGATACGGCTTTGCATGTATCAGGGCGATACCTAATGCGGCTGTTGTTTTTTAGATTATTTTGTTAAGTAACAACGTTTTATTGTCTGATTGTTTGGATTAGTTGTTCTTGGTTGTCACATTATTTAGTCATTCAGATAAGCATAACATGCCGTTTTAGATACATTTA
>JBAYZR010000184.1:0-7145 GCA_041672425.1 Pedobacter sp.
TCTATCGGCGATTGAATATGGGTAGAGCGCAGCATCTGCTCATTCTCAGGAACTTCACAATTCAGGACACCGTTTCTTATCGCCACATCATGGAAAAACAGAGGTTCCGGCTTGCCGTTCGCATCATAGAAAATATCGAACAACATGCCGCCGATGGGGATCGTCTCCTGAATGGGTTGTTCGGTTCCATCCGGATTCATGAACTCGGCGGAAAACTCGCGCGTTCCCAGGTATGGCCTGCGCCAGCATTGACCTTTCTTGACCCTGCGAGGGAAAATCCCCTCTCTCTTCTCTGCCCTACCAACATACTTTTCAAACGCAGCCTTGCTCGATGGTTGCGGCATAAAGATGGATGCCTCAATGATGTACGCAACATCCCGCAAGATCAGACTGTTCCGCTGGGCGCGCTTTTCTTCGATGATTATCGGATTACGCCCTTGCTTGGAGTTGATCTCGTTGCGTTTGACCGTCGTAAAACGGACCGGATTCAGAACGATTATTCGCCGGACATACCATTGAAATTCCGGTTTCCAGAGTATGGAATCGAGAATCCCCCGTGCTGCTGATGGCGTCATGCACGGATATGACATCCGTTCCACCTTCAGATCCGGTCTTGTAAAACAGGCAAAGTCACCCTTCACCTTTACCCTCACTATTCGGTCATCGAGCATCTGTCCCTCCTGTTTCATACCACATAGTTATCCGCCTCCATCGGGGCCACGGAAACACCCGTAGCCGGATCGTAGTTGCCGTACCAAACCTTGAAGCCTTGCGGCATTATCTTGACATCGCCGCTGTTCCGGAAAATGAAGTTTTCGTAGACCTGCACCGTGTAGCCTTGCATCTTGCGGTAATCATCACGAGATAAAAACTCCTTATATTGCAATGAATGCAGCAACTGCCTGCTTTCTTCGTTGTAGTTGTATATGAAAAGACCTTCCGAGCCGTCTTTTATAATGTGATAAATGTCGTTCACCGTTTCAAAATTGAACTCCTTGCGGGCATTGTTTATTCCGTATTTGTCAGGTTCGACATAAAGGTCAACAACATCAGCATAATATTTTTCGAATACGTCATGCTTGTAGAGCTGGTTTTGATCGGCCTTGATCAACTCTTCCGCATAGCCGGCGCAGGCGGCGTATGTCTTGTCCGGATATTTTGCATCCTGCAACTTGAACAAAAATACCTTTCCGTAACCGATCAGATTGCCCTCGCGATTGCAGCGTCCGGCAGCTTGTATAACCGCCTCCAGTGGCGCCATTGCCCGAAAAAGCACGGGGAAGTCAAAATCAACGCCTGCTTCAATAAGCTGAGTGGAAACAACCAGAATTTTCTTCTTTTCCGTAAGATCAGCCCTGATTTTTTTGACTACCTCTTTGCGATGGGCTGGACACATCGACGTTGACAAATGGTATCTGCGCTCCCAATTGCCAAGAGCTTTCATAGCGTTGTGAAACTCAAGCGCAGCCTTCTTTGTATTAAAAATGACGAGAATTGAATCATCATTCTCTACTACCATCTCTGATAATCTATCGTAATCCACGGGAGCCAAATCTTCCAACAGGTGGTATTCAACTCGCCTCGTCTTGTCATAAAGAATCCCTGGCTCTGCGACCAATGGGCAGATCGACGTTATTCCGTCAAACCCTGGTCTTTTTTCAAAGGCAGGCTGAGTGGCCGTACAGAAAAGAAACGATGACCTCATAACAACCTGAACATCCATGAGCATTTGTAACGTCGGCACTATCACTTCCTTGGGGAGTGACTGAACCTCATCAAAGATAACAACCGATTCAGCAATATTGTGAACCTTACGGCATTTGGAAGGCTTATTGCTGAACAGCGATTCAAAAAATTGCACCGTGGTCGTCACAATAATGGGATAATCCCAGTTTTCACAGGCCAGTTGCTTTCGTTTTTGGTCTGGTGTCAAATCCTCGTTTTTATCTACGCCATCTTTTTTACCCTCGTTGTAGGAGGAATGATGTTCAAGAACCCATTCTTCCCCAAAAATTCTTTTCAGATCCTGTGCAGTCTGGTCAATGATGTTGATATATGGAAGGACTATTATGATCCGTTTTAATACATTTTGCTTTGCGTGACGTAAGGCCCACGCTAACGATGTCAGCGTTTTCCCCATACCAGTTGGAAGCGCCAGCGAGTAAAAGCCAGACGGCAGTGAAGCCTTGCTAAGTGCCTGTTCACGCGCATGGTTGCGCAACTGGTTGATTTCGCCTTCTTTGGATTTTATTGAAAACTCCATCTCCAATTTGTCAATCATCAGGTCAATTGGCAATTCACGCTCTGAGCGCATTGCCGATTTTTCAGGTTTAAAGTGTTCTTCCGTAGAAAGCCAATCGCTGTCGGTCAGTGCGCTGAAAAGATATCGAATGAAAATTTCCCGTTGGAATGTCTCAGTAAAGGTTATGGCTGATGGCTTGATATCTGCTTCATTGACGCCAACATCACTAATAAATGATTTAATAACTTCTTCATAATCGGGGACTTCATTCCGCTTATAAGATTCTGTATCGCTCTTCCATGCCGAATTATCCGGCATACCCTTGTGATGGCCGTCAATCGCAATTGACGCTTCAAGCACCTTAAGAATTCTCGCATACCCGGCTCCCCACGAGGCATGAGGCACACTGCCACGACGTCCACCGTTTTCAAGATAGTTTTGAAATGCCTGTTGGTACTTTCCGAGGTCATGCAATATACCAGTCATCTTAAAAATGGGTTTGTATTCCCGCCGACAGGCAAATGATTCCGAAAGATCAGCGGTTTCATGCAGATGCTTTGCTAGAAGATGTTTTTCTTTCTGTTCATTTTCTGAATGAGCAAAATAATCCGTCATAATTTAGTCCCCCTCAATGACATGCCACTACGAATCTACCAGTTTGAGATATTTTAACAATGAGTAAATAATCGGTCATCACAAGCACTCCCCCTTCACCTTCCCGCCCCATCCCATCTACAAATTTGTTGCCATTTTGACGCCACTTTATTACTATTGCTTCTGGAGGCGACCCATGCCACGAACAATCGCTGAAGAACGAATCCCCGCCCGCATGCCGACTGCCGTGTATGAGCGGCTGGTGGAGGCTGCCCAAGCCGTTGGCGCAACACTCAATCAGTTTCTTGTCCAGGCCGCCCTGGAAAAGGCTAACTCCATCCTGGAAGAGGAACGGACAATCAAGCTTTCCTGCGCTTCCGCAGAGGCTGTTTTTGCCTTGATGGAAAACCCGCCGGAGCCGAACGAATACCTGAAGAACGCCATGCACCGCCGGGAAGAGACACTGTGCCGGAAATAACTCCGCTCGACCGGTGTCATGACCGGGCCGACTTCGACTGCGGTGTTCCTGAGTTGAATCTCTTTCTCAAGGCAACCGCTCGCCAACATGCGCAGAAGGGGATCTCACGTACCTTTGTCCTGACCGACGGCGCCCCGGCAATCCTCGGTTTCCTCACACTTACACTCTGTGAACTGCACTGCGAACAACTGCCCTTGTTGCATGCCCGAAAATACCCGCTTCATGGTCTTCCAGCCGTACGCCTTGCCAGATTGGCTGTTTCGCGCAAAGAGCAGAAAAAGGGTTATGGCGAACTGTTGCTTGCCGAGGCTGTTCACCGTACAGCGCTTGTCGCCGAACAGGCGGGCGTGATCGGTTTATTTGTGGATGCCAAGGATGACGCAGCCAGACAATTCTATGTGCGATATGGATTTCTGACAATTCCCGAACATCATCTCCAACTCTTTCCATCAAGTGGGCGCTTGCATTTCTTGGCCTGAAATCATATACTTCAGCGCTATTAAGTACTTCAAGGAGAGCAATGTGATCCAAATCGATTTTGAAAAAATGGGCGGTCTGATTCCGGCCGTCATCCAGGATAATGAGTCCGGCGAGGTGTTGATGGTGGCCTTCATGGACAAGAAAACTCTCGACCTGACACTTAAAGACGGCAAGACATGGTTTTTCAGCCGGACCCGCAACAAGTACTGGATGAAGGGGGAGGAATCGGGCAACACCCAGGAGGTCATTGAGGTGTTGACCGATTGCGATGCCGACACAGTGGTGATCAAGGTCAGGCAGAACGGCCTGGCGGCCTGTCATACCGGCAATCGCAGTTGTTTTTATGTCAAATGGGAGAACGATCAATGGGTGGAGCATAGCAACCCGCTCTTTAATCCCGACGATGTTTACAAGAAAAAATAAATTCCACTACAAGAGAGAATTATCATGTCAAATTTATTAAAACTCGGCATCCCCAAGGGGAGCCTGGAAAACGCCACCGTCGAACTGTTCAAAAAGGCGGGGTGGCAGATAAGCATCTCGTCCCGCAGTTACTTCCCTGGTGTGGATGATGAGGAAATGAACTGTAAGCTGATCCGTCCCCAGGAAATGGGCAAGTATGTTGAGCGTGGCACCATCGACGCCGGAATCGCCGGTCGGGACTGGGTGCGCGAGAACGACTCTGATGTGGTGGAAGTGTGCGAGATGGTCTATTCCAAGGTCTCCCGCCGCCCTGCCCGCTGGGTGCTGGTCGTCAACAGCAACTCGCAGGTCAAAGGGGTGGAAGACTTGCACGGCGCCACCATCTCCACCGAACTGGTCGGATTCACCAAACGCTACTTTGCGGAGCGCAATATACCGGTCAATGTCGAATTTTCCTGGGGAGCTACCGAGGCAAAAGTGGTAGACGGCCTGTGCGACGCAATTGTCGAGGTTACTGAAACCGGCTCCACAATCAAAGCCAATGGCCTGCGTATCGTCTGCGAGCTGATGGAATCTGTGCCGGTTCTGATCGCCAACAAGGCATCCTGGGCCGATCCATGGAAACGCGCCAAGATCGAGCAGATCGCCACACTATTGAAATCATCCCTGGCCGCCGAGGGGATGGTGGGACTCAAGATGAACGCCCCGGCCGACAAGATCGAAGCCATCACCGGGATGCTGCCCAGCCTCAAGAACCCGACTGTCTCGCATCTCTTCAACTCCGACTGGTTGTCCGTGGAGAGCATCATGTCCGAAAAGGAAGTCCGCCAGATTGTGCCGGAACTGCTCAAGCTGGGCGCCGAGGGGATAATCGAGTACCCGCTGAACAAGATTATTTAACAACATTCTGACCAAAGGAATCATGCTAACTTTTGACATAACGCCACAAGATCACTGTCGTCGGCTGGAGAGCTTTCTGCGCACACTCCTGCCGACGTCGCCGTCTGGTTATCCACGCAAGCTGATCAAGAGCGGCGCCGCCAGCCTGAACAAAGCCGTCGCCACACCCGACACATTTCTCACCGTCCACGACATGGTTACACTGAAGGAAAGCGACACGCTCAAGGGACTGCTTACTGCGGAGAGGCCAGCATTGGATATCCTGTACGAAGACAGCCATGTTGCAGTCGTCAACAAACCTGCCGGCCTGGCGATGCATCGCACTGCGGAAAAGGAGACAAACCTGGTAGACGAAGGCATGGCCTACATGTCAAGGCGCAACACCACCTGCAAGCTCTACCCGGTTAATCGTCTGGATCGTGGCACGTCGGGAACAGTCATTCTGGCAAAAAGCTCCAGTTCTGCGGGTATCTATGGCCGTCAGGTCAAGGAGACCGGCCTGGACAAGCTATACCTGGCGTTGGTGGCGGGAATCCCTGACGCAAGCGGAATCATCAACGAACCGCTGGACGACAAAGAGTCCGAGACGCGCTACGAGGTATTGGCAATGGGGTCCGGGTGCAGTCTGCTGGCAGTGGTCCCCATAAGCGGGCGCATGCACCAGATCAGGCGACACTTGGAGATGATAGGTCATCCTGTTTTGGGAGATAAGCGTTACAGCGGCCAACTACTGCCGGGATTGACCGGTTTTGCGTTGCATTCGTTCAGGACGGTACTGGCTATGCCAAACGACAGTACGCTGGTCGTCTGCGCGCCGCTACCAAAGGAGTTGCTTGATTTGTGCGAACAACGAGGACTCGGGGTAGAAGAACTGCTGGCGGCGGTGAAATGCTTGGCAACAAAACAGACTCCCTGGGTGTGATAACCTTGGTATGCCTGACATTCAGGCAGGAGCAGCCAGGTAGATCTCCGAGGATTCATCCGAATATAAGGGACTTGGCATATCAGTTTATTCCAAGTCCCTTATAGATCAAGGAGGCGCTGTTGACCACGTTCACGGACTTACCGGCCAAAAATGCGGCTACGTTGGAGGCGGACTGAGCCATCAGACGTCGTCGGGCGGCCAGGGCGGCCCAGGCAATGTGGGGGGTGATGATGCAGTGGGGTGCGTTCAGCAGTGGGTTGTCCACCAGGATCGGTTCGCGGGAAACTACGTCCAGGGCGGCTCCGGCCAGATGACCGCCTCTCAGGGCAGTTGCCAGGTCTTGTTCGTTGATCAGGGCGCCACGGGCGGTGTTGATCAAAAATGCCGATGGCTTCATGCAGGCAAGTAGGTTGCTATCCACGAAGCCTGTGTTCTCAGGGGTCTGTGGGCAATGGAGACTTACCACGTCGGAGAGCCTGAACAATTCCTCTTGTGCGACAAAGCGCACGCGGGGCGCATCCGACCACTGAGGTGGATGGGGTGTATATACGATTACCTCCATGCCAAAGGCCTGGGCGATACTTGTCACGGCCCGTCCGATGCGACCGAATCCGACGATCCCCATGGTCTTTCCAACCAATTCCATGAGCGGCGACTTGCAGAAGGAAAAATCCACGCAGTCGCTCCACTCGCCCCCCTTCACTGCGGCGTCATGTTGTCCTACACAGTTGGTCAGCTCCAGAAGCAGGGCAAAAGTGTGCTGTACCACGGTCAGGCTGGAGTACTCCGGCACATTGGAGACCGGGATGCCGCGCCTGCCGGCCGCTACCAAATCCACCACGTTGTAGCCGGTAGCCAGCACCGCAATGTAACGCAGACGTGGAAGCGCCGCCAGGATGCTGTTATCCAGCGCTGTCTTGTTGGTCAGCAAGATGTCGGCCTTGCCTGCCCGCTCCAGCACCAATTCAGACGGAGTGCGGTCGTACACCGTAAGCTCGCCCAGCAACGCCAGGGCATCCCAAGGGTTGTCACCGGGGTTTAGGGTATAGCCGTCCAAGACTACGATCTTTGGCTTCGAATCTGTTTCCATGGGCTTTAGCTCC
>JBAYZR010000185.1:0-7137 GCA_041672425.1 Pedobacter sp.
AAATGGAGATAGCTGGTTTTCTTGTGCAATCGGCGTGTATCCGCGCAAAGTGGGATCGGTTAACGTATCCAACTGCGTAAAGGCACCGACCGTGAGGGCATTCCAGGATTGTGCCGGGTCATGGATTGAGTCGTCTAGTTGCGCACACGGATAGTTTGCTACTTGATTGATATCGGTGATATTCCCCGCACTGACAATCATCAATCGCTTTGTACCATCATCAGCACCAGAAGTTATTTGGTCCAGTGCCCCTGACCATGATGACGGATTTCCCGGGTCTCGCGTGTCATCAGAAGTTACAGCCATGCAACAAACACGCTTGCGGTCGGGCGCCTGAATCTCAGCCAGACTAATACCCTGAGAAGTTATATCACCCCACAATTCCGGGTCATTTTCTCCATGTGCAGGAAGAATTTTTACGGATTCGAGAATATGATTTACAAACACCGGCCCATTTCCAGAAAGGATCTCCATAAGATTGCCGTAGCCTGTAACACCAGCCATCAAGGTGCCATGCCCGTCGTGATCGTGAGTTCCCCACTGGGAATCAACCGAATGGCAATCAACGTCATCAAGCATCTGGGAAAGCAGAGGATGACCATGATTCACACCGGTATCAAGGATACAGATTGAAACAAGTGATTCTCTGTCTACCGTTAAGCGTTCTATCAGGTTTTCAACCCACTCAGCTTGTTCACGATTAGTCTGATCGGTCCAGAATGTCGCCGTGCTCTTGGCTTTACGATACTCTGCAATATCATCGGAGCGTCGGGTCAGGTTTTCAAGCTGAGCTCGATTGGCACAGACAAGTTTGATGGATCTTTCGGGAAAACGAATGCAACCGGTTTTTGAATTTACTTGTTGTTGAACAAGAAGCTCATCAAAGCGACGAATTACGTCCATAGAATCTGAGCTGAGCCAGACTTCGCACCACTCGGGCTCATCGGAAGGGATAAGGGTGCGATCATCTTGCCAAAAGGATTCTACCAGGAGAGCTTTCTGAATATCGGACATGCTTTCGACTAATGATTTATGCTTATACTTTCCAAAACGAGAAATTTCATTTGCATACTCCGATATTCTTTTGAAGAAATATTCCTTCTTGCTGTTCGGAACGAATATGGTAGCAAATGTTTCTGTCGTATTTATTTCTTCGTTCGTAGCTCCGTCTAAATGGGTATGTTCAGCTGTCCGTACATTAAGAAGTCGAATCCATTTTGATTTATCTCTGCCAGTCTGCGATTCAAGGCTCTTGGTGGCTAAGTCAAAGCCATCTTCGCCTCTGATTTCAAGGTAAATGCCACGCTTTGTAACATGATACACGGCGGCTTCTTGCTCGGCATTTTCCCACGCAGAAGCCAACTGTCTGGTTAAAAAAGCAGAATGTTCACCCCTGTTTCGGTTTGGTAAGTCAGAATTGGAGCCTCCTCGACTTGTGCTGGTAAATCTCAGCCGATCCGGTGGGTCAGGCAATACTATATGGGGGAGGTTGCCGAGTGGCATCAATTTTCACCCCGTTGGCCTTTTCGAGCATCTTGCCGGTTATGAAGTGATTCAAGCAGTGAGGGAGCATTTACTTTGGTTGCATCACTCAGAATAGCCTTTTTTATAGCGTCCCGACACGCTTGATCGATTTCGGCATGGCTCAATCCTTCGCTATCAGCTAGGACAGCCTTCCATGCGAATTTAGGAGCTTTGAAAACTCCAAGTACATTCTCTATCAGGCATTTTCGTTCCTCACTCGTCGGCACATCATAGTAAAGCACATCGTCAAAACGGCGAAAGAGCGCCTGATCAAGTAACTTGGGATTATTCGTAGCTGCTACAATCAAGCTGTCGGATGTGTCCTGCTCGATAAATTGAAGGAATGCATTGAGAACACGACGCATTTCACCCACATCATTATCCATTGAGCGATCACCGCCAATGGCATCAAACTCATCAAAAAGATAAACCCCATGCTCCTGTTGCATCAGATTAAATATCTGACGCAGCTTGGCGCTGGTTTCTCCCATGAATTTGGTGACTAACCGGTCTATCTGAATAGTATGAAGGGATAAATGCAATTCCTTGGCAAGCACCCGCGCTGTCATGGTTTTACCCGTCCCCGGAGGACCGATTAGCAGGATTTTACGACGGTGAGAAAGTCCGAACGACTTGAGTTTGTTTTGCTGCCGATACTCGTGGATCACTTGCTGAATACGTTCCTGCAACGACGTCTGAATCACCATGGCTGTTTTGGAAACCTGAGGATCTTCCGTCAGTACAAGCCCTCGTAGATCTTGTGGAAAATTGAGAACTTTTGGGCCACGTTTCTTATGTTCGCGATCAACAATATCACGAATATCATGAGCGAGTGCCGGATGTCCTTGCTTTGCTTCGTGTGCGGCTACTTGCAAAGCAATAGTGAAAAATCTTTCCGATTCGTTACTGAAATGCGAACGGATAAGAGACTTAATCTGGTCAGCAGTGGCCATGATAAACCTGCCTTTTGAATGAGTTATAAATCATATCATACCTTCTCCAAACGACTCTCGCAACACCGTTTGTATCAGGAGAAACCCTGCAAGCCGTTGAACTCATTCTGTAAATACTGCGCCAAGGTTTCCACAACCGCCTTGCCACAGCCAAGCTGATCCTGTCTGTTGTCGATTGATTTGCCGATATCCCAGTACAGGGCGATAAGTTCTTAGTTTACCGCTTTCAGCGCTGCATATTGGGTTTTGTGTATTCGTTCCTTCAGCTCCAGAAGAAAGGTTGAGTATTCAGCGGGCAGGATGTTTTTCATTTTTTCCCCTCCACCAGCGCAATCTCCTCCTCCATCACCCCATACAGCTCATAAACCAGCCGGTCAATCTCCGCCTCAAGCTGCGGGAGCAAAGATAGAATTTTTTCATGTGTTAGAACCATCAAATTGACACCTTTTAGTCAATGTGTAGACGAGAGACTTATTTCATCGCTCCGCTCAACTCTCTTGCCACTCGTCGGCGATTTTATCCCAATTCATCGGCCGTTCACCTTTTTTACTTCTAGTCCAAACATCCCAGAATTGTGGGTCGGCTGAGTGTGGTCGCTGACTGTCCGGAAGCTCCCTAACATTCATGATAACCGGAATCTGTGTTGCCCAACCGAGCATAATTGCTTTCCTTGTTGGCAAATTTGGAAGTTCATCAAGGAGCGCACCTACATTATCCGGGACCAATCGTTTAACCTGATCCTGATCTTTATCATTTACAAGCCGATGCAGAATAAATGTATTGCATTGAGCCAGAACAGTCTGTGAAAGTTCCGATGGGCGTTGAGAAGAAAGAACTAAACCTAATCCGAATTTTCTTCCCTCACGAGCGATCCTTTCGAATATCTCTTGGGAGAGGCGGCTATACGACATGTCGTCATCGCCCGATGATTGCCGTACAAAGGTGTGTGCTTCTTCGAGAATCAAAACAGTTGGAAGTTCTTTGGTGTTGATTCGGCGATATCGCTGGAGAGATTCAAATACCAGGCGGGAGAAGATGGCAACTACCATGTGAATAATATCAGATGGAACGAGGGATAAATCTATGATTTTTATTCCACCAGGATGGGTATTATCTCCCAAGTAATGTTCAACCCATTTCTGTAATGTATCGGTATCGGAGTGAGGTGGGTTAATAATGTTTACAACTCTGCAATCATGAAAAAGACTGTTAACTCGAATTTTTATTGAGTCGAGGTGGCCAGAAATATCCTTGGATGTTCCCATGGCGACAGAATCAAGCATAGCATTGATGTCTTTGACTGGAAAAAAGGATGGTGAGTCCGGCCCTTTCTCATCCATCAACTCAATATCGGGAGGAAATGCCTTTAAACATTCTGTTGTTTTATTTAAAAGTTGGCTAAATTCTTCTCGTAGTATCGGTCGTTGCTTGCTTTCTTGATGGCTTTTATAAACTTTTTTCGTGAGTTCAGCTAAACCTCTAACGTGTTCTTTAAGATTTCCATCGGGGACATCCTTCATTAATGGCGTTATGCTACCTACTAGCGATTTAAGAACATTTTCAATCTCATCCTTATTCGGCCAGCGTTCATAGTCCTCGGCAAATTTGTAACCTCTTTCAAAAGTTTGTTGTCTGCTTTTAAGTGCGCGATGAAGCAACAAATAAGTAATATCTTTCAAAGAGCGTTTGGAGTGTAGCCCCGTCAGAGCATCAATTAATACAGGGCGTTGAACACCCGGTGCTGCTCTTGTGTAGGAAATCCACTCCTTGCTATTCCACATCCAAGCAGGCACCTGAAATGGTTGACTATCGTCTTCAGTATGTTCTGGTAAATGGACTTGGAATCTCGTAACGGACGATTTGAGTTGATCATTTTCGCCGCCAAAAGCCCTTGAGTACTCTCCATTAGGGTCAAGAATAATGAATCTACTATTTACGGTTCTTTCATCGCCAATATCTTTTTTAGCAGCCTCAAGAGCCCAACGCACCAACCCTGCAACGGTACAGGATTTTCCACTACCAGTATTTCCAAGAACCGCTAAATGTCTGCCGAAAAGTTTATCGGGATCAACTTTGATCTTAACGCCAGTATTCTGTGCCGAGTCGCCAATGTAAACCACTGCGTTTTCATCGCCAATTTCAATTATGGCACGTTCTTGATCAGCGGAAGGAATTACTACAGAGTCTCCGACAGATGGGAAACTGAATACGCCCCTGTCCAGTTTGTACTTTCCATCTGCATTGCTTGAAAGTGTACCAACGGGGGTTACAGACATCTTTCGGAGAGGATATGGCAAATCAATGAGGTCAAAATCCTTCATCCCTTTTCGTGAAGGGTACTTCGAATGTTCTATCGCTATATAAGTGATCATGCCGACTAACGACCCGACTTCGTTTGGAATCAGAACATATCCATTAATTCGTGGAAAGCGGGTTGGTATGCCAGTGTTCAACGCAACATTCTGTGGCGCCTGAATCTCCAATAAAACACGGATTTCTCCCGCAGAAACAGTATCAACTGTTCCAATTGTCGTTTGTCTGATGCTGTCAAATTCACGCATTATTGTCTCCAGAATTATCTGTATCTGGAGCGGACTCTTTACTCTTTTTGCGCGAATCTCGAATGTCTGCTAGCCGTGTGGTGATCCTGTCTATTGCAGGCTTTGGAAGATAATTGTCAACCAATGTGCGCAAGTCTCCGAAGTGGCAACCAATTAGCAATGTGTATTGTGCCCTATTAATATCCTTTAGAAATTCTTCAATCCTTCCACTCGCTTTATCATATGAAATAATGCACAAATGCGTGGACGGTATGGTTAGCATATCTTTGAGTATCCGATTAATATGGTCATCGCCGAAGCCGTAGCCGAAGGTCACCACAACAGAGTTGGGACGGCAAATAGCTGTGGCGAAGTCCCTGAATAACTCTGCATAGGGGTACAAGGCCGTTTCCATGTCCTTAGATGCATTCGGATATACAATGACTTTCTCAAGAAGGTTTGTTTCTTCTGATTTGTCTGATTTGGTTTGAGGTGCTTCTCCAAATGGCCATGGTTTTCTTACAATTTCACGATTTTCATTTCTTTCCCAATCAATTGAACCATGGAGTTTAACGAGACGCACAACGCCTTCAACATATCGAGGCTCGCCCCGAATGCCAGGCGGATTGTAGTGGTAGTCAAGTTCGAGCCGAATATTACGAAATATTGGTTTTAATTTGCCTGCAAACCGATCTAGCCAAAGAATTCCTGCATCATCAAGTGCGTACTCAATAAATCGATCATAATTAGTAGTAAAGATATTCAACCGTTCGCGAGATGCTGCACGAGAAGAAAAGCTGAGAAGTAGCGATTTGAGGTAGAGAAGCGCTTCATTGGCGGTCTGTTCTGTTGATGATTTGTCAGTCAATGCTTTGATGAGAAATTGCTCGGAATCGATCACATTGTTTATGAACTTTGAAAATTCGTTATATAATTCTGATTTCAATTCAGATGAACGCGAATCGCCTATTGCATTTAGACCCGTAACAAAGTCAAAAGCAATCCGAAAGTAATCTTCACAATTTGGGTCGCCACGCTTTGTCTTTTCCGCGCTCTCAATAGCTTTTTTTTCAATCTCCGTGAATAAGATTGTGATGCCATCAGGCTTTGTCATTGATCCAGCCTGGAGTTTAGCTATTCCATTAACACCAATAATAAGGCCAGCTCCAGTAAGCAACGATAGATGTTCACTTTGGAAAAGTGCAGTAAGCCACGGCTCTATCTTTTCTCGAAGGTATTTTCTTTCTTTCTTAGTTTGGTCATCATCATTTGCACTGTCGCAAAGCCAAAGATAACAATTTTCAGTGAAAACTTCGTTTTGAATTTTCAAGATGTTGGTTTTTGACCAATCTATTGATTGCGTGTTTGCCATGAATATTTCCTTTGTTTTAGTTGGAAAGCATCCCGTCTATGATGAGCAGCAGCGATTGTTTGATGGAGGCGGGCCTCCAAAGCTTCACGGGAAGGTAATTCGGTAAGATACTCCGCCACCTGGATACCGCTTTGCTCAAGAGCCATTAGCTCGACGGTTTCCTGTTTCTTTCCGGCAAACAGGATCAAGCCGATAGGAAGCTCTTCCCCCTCCTTCATTTCATGTTTTTCCAGCCAGCGCAGATACAGCTCCATCTGTCCTTTGTCAGTCGGGCGAAACGCACGCATTTTCAATTCTACGAGCAAGGTTGAGCCTGGCTCGTTAGTGAAGAAGGTGTGGTCTGTTTGCATAATGGCTCCAAGCGAATCTGGAGGATGCTCAAAATTGAGTATTCAATAACAGATTAAGCGAGTATAAGCCACTGGAAACCCCTTTATTAAAGACCGAGTGGCCGGGGGCACTCCAGGCAGACCAAAGTAAGCTGTCAAGGGACGAGATAACATTCAAATGATTTTGAGAATCTACGTGCCACTTGCCCCTTATTTATTGTGCTATGGCGTTGAACTCCACCCGACCGTGGCTGGTTGTATCCTTGTCAGGCGCCTTGTAGATGTCCTCATTTTTCTGGAAGAGCCGCTCCGGAGGCAGGCCACCCTTTGAAATCAGATGATTCATGACGGAAACGGCACGTTCTCGCGCCAGAGACTGTAGTTCATTTTTACCTACAGCGGTATTGGCAATGATAAGT
>JBAYZR010000186.1:0-7047 GCA_041672425.1 Pedobacter sp.
TACGTTGAGGATTTTGCGATTGAAGGGGCGGCAAAGGCGGCCTGAATACGGGATGTAAAACGGTATATTTGTTTTTTTCCGGCTCCCTGAGGAGCGATACGGCATGGATCAGGAACAGAACGCAGTAATTCTGAGGCAACTGCGCCTCAAGGTAACTTCGCAACGGCTTGAGGTAATGCACTGTCTGGGGAACAGGCGGTCATATCTCTGTGCCGATGAGGTCTGGAACCGTATCAAGCCGAGACTTGGCAGCATCAGCCTGCCCACGGTGTATCGCATCCTTGACGAGTTGGCCGAAGCCGGTGTTATTACGCGGATCTTTCGGTCTGACCGCAAACAATACTATTTCCTCTGCACTAATCAGGAGCATCACCATCATTTTGTATGTGAGTCGTGCCGGTGCGTAGAAGACGTAGACCTCTGCTGCCTGGATGGGGTAGCCCAGGAAATTGCCCTGCGTTCGGGTGGATGCGTTACCTCACATATCCTCCAGATCAATGGCCTCTGCGCTGTTTGCAGCGAACCGGGACAGGGGGCTTCGCTATGAAACGGGTGTTTTGGCTGGTTTTTTTCGCGATGATTACCCTGGCCATAATGTTTGCCGGTTGTGCACGGCATGAGCAGAAACAGTCAACCAAGTTGCAGGTCATAACCTCCCTTTTCCCGCTGTATGATTTTGCCAGAACCATTGCCGGAGACAAGGGCGAGGTGTCACTGCTGTTGCCACCCGGCATGGAGCCGCACAGTTATGAACCCAAGCCTGACGACATTATGCGAATCCGCAAGGCCGGGCTGTTTATCTACACCAATCGCTACATGGAGCCTTGGGCTGAGACCCTTCTTAAGGGGATTGACAGACGAAAGGCGCAGGTGGTGGATGCCGGGCATGGAGTGACCTACCTGAAGGCCGGGATGGATGCCGGGCATGATCATGTTGGCCACAGTGCTGAAGAGCATGGCAGTGGCATGGATCCGCACATCTGGCTTGACTTCGGCAATGACAGGATAATCGTGGCTAACATCCTGGCAGGATTTCTGTTGGCTGATCCAGCCAACGCCGCTTATTATCGCGCAAATGCGGCTGGACTGGACGCGAAGCTGGAGGCGCTGGATCAGCGCTATCAACGGGGTTTGGCATCTTGTAGCACCAAGGTGTTCCTGCATGGCGGGCACTTTGCCTTCGGTTATATGGCTCACCGCTATGGCCTGGAATATCATTCCCTGAGTGGTGTTTCATCAGAGTCAGAGCCGTCCGCCAGCCGGATGACTGCCATGGTCCGTCAAATCAAGCAGTCCGGGGTGCGCTACCTGTTTGCCGAGGAGCTTCTGTCGCCTCGCCTGACTGAAACCCTGGCTGAAGAAACCGGGGTGGGTGTGCTGAAGATCCATGGCGCCCACAATCTGGGACGAGATGACTTTAAACGCGGTGTAACCTTTATCGAATTAATGGAAAAAAATCTGAATAATCTGCAAAAGGGGTTGGGATGCCGCATGAAGTAGTCAGAACGGAGAACCTTTGCTGTAGCTATCGTGTAGGGTTGGTCCTGGAGGACATCTCCATAACCGTGGAGGCGGGTGATTATGTCGGCATCGTGGGACCCAACGGTTCCGGCAAAAGCACCTTGGTGCAATCCCTGATCGGGCTGGTAGCGATCAGCGCTGGCAGCGCTTCCCTCTTTGGTGTGCCCATCGATAAATTTTCAGCGTGGGGCAGGATCGGTTACCTGCCGCAGAGCCTGCGTTTGCTGAATCAGATATTCCCGGCAACCGTGGCTGAAACAGTTGGTCTTGGTCTGTTATCCCGGAAGCGTTTTCCCCGCAAGATGACACGTCCTGACTGGGAATGTGTAGATACTACCCTTGAAAGCCTGGCTATTTCTGACCTCAGATCCAAACTGATTGGGGAACTTTCCGGGGGACAGCAGCAACGGGTTCTGCTGGCGCGCGCCTTGGTGAACAAACCGGAATTGCTGATACTGGATGAACCGACAGCAGCCTTGGATCCTGAAACGCGGGAGCGATTCTATTCCCTGATTGCTGATGTAAACCGCTCAAGTGGCGTGACCGTGCTGTTGGTGACCCATGATACCGGTGCGATAGGTCAGCATGCCACCAAGATGCTCTATCTTGACAAGCGGGTTTTGTTTTACGGCAGTTTCGATGAATTCTGCGCATCGGAAGATATGTCGGCGCTCTTTGGCGCCCATTCCCAGCATCTAATGTGTCACAGGCATTAATCAGAAAAAGCATTTGGGGATGGGATGAATAAACAAGACATGTTTTTACCGGTCGAAGATGTGCCTCCTGTCCAGCTTGCGGACCCGAATGCTTCGCCAGCTTTACCTCCCGGTGAAGTGCAGGTTGTTTCATATAAGAGTGAGTCCATTGATCTTAACGCTCATGCAGCTTCGAACGCCCTGTTGGTGCTTGGAGAAAAATATCATCAGGCATGGTATGTTTTTGTTGATGGCAAACAAGCCATGGTAACAGCGATGCTCCGGCCAAGATGTTTCTTGCTGAATTGGCCAAAGGTAGAAAAGGGACAACTGCCATTCTTCCTCTCCTGATTGTCTATGACGACAAGGGCGCCTATACCCCCGAAGCATGCTGGATGCTTACCGGATAAAAAAAGGGCGCTTGATTCAAGCGCCCTTTGTACTGTTTGATACAGTAACTATCGTTAACTATTGCCGTATCAGCAGGAGCAGCTCCATCTTTTCGCCATCACCGACGTGAATAGGAAAGCAGAGTGCGATATGCCCATCTGGTACCGGGATGCCTGCCGCTGGAGGATGGATCGTTACCGGAGGGCCGATGTTGATGAGCTGACCCATTTGTGAGGACTTGGCGGCTATGTTGCCGCAGACCACATTGACGAACTCCATGACGGTGTCTTCCAGAATCTCTGTAGTTTCGTTCTCTACAGACTCTTCACGCAGGATGGCTTTGGCCACCATCTTTTGTACCCCGGCCGATACTGACAAGATGAATCGCGCCTCTACATCACCACTCAGATCCAGGGCCGCCATCATTAAATTGGATCTCAGCGTGGTGACAATGTGACATCTTTCGGTTCTAAACTGGAGATCAAGTACACGGGTAATCATTTTGTAGGTCAGGTCAGCAGCTGTTTCCCATATTTTGCTGTTGGCAATCCCCGCAGGAAGTTCGATCCTGTCGGACACATAGGAGGCTTGGTCAAGTTTGAATTCATTCAAGTGATGTTGTAACTGTTCGCTGGTGAGGGAAGCAAGCAGCACCAAAGCTTCGCCGATGTATAGGTGGGTTTCCTTTTGACGGGTGATGACCTCATCGAGTTGATTTATATTCATGATGCCCATTTCAACCAGGAGATCCCCTAGTTTCATGTCCCTGAAAAATTGGGCGTTGTGGGTGAGGTCGATATCAGACTGGGTTATGTAGCCCATTGATAGCGCCATTTCGCCGAGCTTCAGATTTTTTTGCTCCTGTATGTCAAATGCCGCAAGAATGGCTTCCCTGGAAACAACCCCTTTTTCCACCAGAAAATGTCCGAAGAATTTAACTGCCATATCAGATTCCCTTATGTAGTAATGACTAAAGCTCCCGAAGGATCTGCAGGACGTTGTCAGCTTCAAACGGCTTGCAGATGATATTCTTTGCTCCTAATTTCAGCGCCTCGGTGAATTTATCTCCCACGCCGCCCAGTGATGTGACCATAACCACCTTGACTTCCTTGTCAAGCACCACCAAACTTCTCAGTGCTGTCAGTCCGTCCATTCCTGGCATATTCATATCCATGCAGATAATGTCCGGGTTCTCAGTGTGGTTCACCTTGATGGCTTCGGCGCCATTTTTTGCATGTCCGACGCAGGTAAACTCAACTGAGTCGTTGATTATTTTTTCAAGCTGACGGGCTACCGAAAGGCTGTCGTCGACTACCAGAACCTTTTTCATCAGTGAATTCCTCCTCGCATATGAAACTGTTGATCGGAACAAAGTATCCCGCTGGATAAATAGCCATTTAAACGAGTCGAAATTTTATAGGAAGTGGATTCAAATGTCAAAACTATCTATGTTTGCCCGTATATATCATTCAGAAGCATTTGCTTGACAAACAGGATCAAAAAGGTATTATTAGTGTGGTTGACAAGGATTCTGATTGTCATATATTAAACAAACGAAAGGAGACGACCATGAGCATTAACGTACAGGAGGCTATCAAACGTTCCATCCAGACGGAAAAGAACGCCATGAATTTTTACCAGTTGGGCGCCAGCCGGATGCAGGATCCTTCCGCCCGAAGAATGTTCGAGACGTTGGCCCGCGAAGAAAGGGAGCATGCCGGATACTTTTATAAAGTATACCAAGGAGGTGATATTCCCTCTCTGGAGGCATTCCTGGATATTCCGGGCGACAATGAGCCCACCTGGGTTTCCTTCATGAGCGATCTCATTGTTGCTGATTTTAGTGAGAAGAAGGCGCTGGAGCTGGCGATGGACAAGGAAAAAAAGCTGGAGGAGGCGTTGCTTGATACTGCCGCAAAGATTGACGATAGTGATGTGCGTGCCGTGTTCGAGTTGAATGCCCACGAAACCCACAACCATTATTTGTTGATTGAGGCCGAATACTCCCGCATCATGGGAATGGTGGATGAATCGGATATGGATACGTTTGTGCGGGAGTAGATAATTCATTTCGGAGCCGCTTCCTGGTTGCGTGTTGATCTGCTCCGGACATACATGGACATTAAAAAAGCCGCTTCCGTTGAGGAGAGCGGCTTTTTTAATGTTTACCTATTGGTACTGGATGTACAGAGGTTTAGGGTTTAGGAGATGTAAAAAAATAACATGGCCATCTTGCATCTCATCTTCAGGCCATCATACCTCCTGGTGGATACATATATAATGCGGGTGTTTCACATAAACTCCTTCGCGCGTCTAAGCCGTTGAAAAATGGTGATACGAATGCTATTGTGGATAAATTCCGATTTAAGGTTGCTCGCTGATAAAGTAGTGGATGCAGGTGAGGGCTATGGCTAACGAAGCGGTACAGATAAAAATCTTAGCGGAAATAGAATACAAAGTCATTGGAAATGCGTTCGGGGCGCTGATCGCTACGGGCGGTCTGCTGGCTGGTAGCATGGTCAGTCAGGGCAGCTTCGAATATTGGCAGGAGGACTTTTTGCTGATTGGTTTGCTGGCAATTATGTCGTTCAGACTGGTACGCAGCTTTGTGGCTGCCATGACCGCTTACCAGGTTGTCCCGGCCTCTCCGCAAACTGCGCGTCACCGGGAAAATGTACAGCCCGATCAAGCGGTTGTCGCCCAGATTCCTGCTCAGACTAATTTAACGCCTGAACAGCTGATGGAAGAGGTCGCCAAGCGGATCGAAACTCAAAAGGCAGAGGCGCTCAAGCATAATAAGATGGTTAACTGATAGGGACTATGCCAGAACCCAAGAAACTTACCCTTGAAAACGTTGCCCTGCTGCTCCAGCGGCGGGGGCTGCTCTCGCTTGGACAGATGAACGACATTCTCTCGCGGGGGAAAACCCAGGAAACCCGGCTTTTTTCCCAACATCAGGCCGGTGCTTCACGCAGGGTTCGTCCTGGGGCAGAGGTTGTTTCCCCGGCCGAGGTAATTGCCTCCTTTAATCAGGAAATTCCCGGTTCCTCAGGAAAACTGCTCAGCGAGGACGCTATCACCGAGGCCATTGCCGCCACAGTGGGAATGGCCTACCTGAAGATCGATCCGCTAAAACTCAACCTGGATGTAGTTACCACCCATATTCCACGCCCCTTTGCCCTGCGCAACCTGATTGTAGCTGTAGCGGAAGATAGTAAAGCCATAACGGTTGCTGTCGCAGATCCCTTTAACGAGGGCATTATTGATGAGCTGGCCAGCGCCCGGCGTCTTGAGATCAGACGCGTGCTCAGCTCCAAGAGCGATATCCTCAAAATCTTGCGCGAGTTCTACGGTTTCCGTGCCTCGGTTATGGCTGCTGAAGCAGAGGCATCCAGCTCTATCGACCTGAGTAATCTGGAGCAGTTCTTCACTCTCAAGGGGCGTCAGGACGTTGGAGAGAATGACAAGCATGTTGTGACCGCAGTTGATTTTCTCCTGCAATACGCCTTTGACCAAAGGGCCAGCGATATCCATATCGAACCTAAGCGGGAAAAGTCGCTTATCCGCTTCCGCATGGACGGCGTCATGCACAATATCCACGCAATACCCAAGCCGCTCCACGCGCCGATTGTCTCACGTATCAAGTTGCTTGCCCGTATGGACCTGGCAGAGAAGCGCCGCCCCCAAGACGGCAGGATCAAGACCAATTTCAGCAAGAAGGATATCGAGTTGCGTGTTTCAACCGTGCCGGTAGCCTTTGGCGAGAAGGTTGTCATAAGGATATTCGACCCGGACATTCTGCTACAGGATCTGGACTGCATGGGCTTCTATACACGTGAGCTTACGTTGTACAATTCTTTCATACGTCGGCCTAATGGCATCATCCTCGTAACCGGTCCTACCGGGAGCGGCAAGACCACCACCCTTTATTCGACGTTGCGGTCTCTCTCCTCACCGGAGGTAAATATCGTCACTGTTGAAGACCCGATCGAGATGGTCATGGAGGAGTTTAATCAGATCGGTGTCCAGCAGGCCATCGGTGTTGGTTTTGATTCGATTTTGCGCAATATCCTGCGTCAGGACCCGGACATCATTATGATTGGTGAGATTCGCGACCGTGAAACCGCAGAGAACGCGGTTCAGGCTGCTCTGACCGGGCATCTGGTGCTGTCTACCCTGCATACCAACGACTCTGTTTCCGCCATTGTCCGTTTGCTTGACCTGGGAGTGCCGTCATTTCTCCTCTCTGCTACTATGATCGGTGTTATCGCACAGCGTCTGGTGCGCAAGATTTGCCCGCACTGCAAGACATCTCGTGAGTTGAACGATGATGAACGAACCTATCTCCAATTGTCAAAAAAAACCTATACCGTTTGGGAAGGGCAGGGGTGCAAGGAGTGTCGCGGCACTGGTTACAAGGGGCGTACCGGCCTGTTTGAAG
>JBAYZR010000187.1:0-7046 GCA_041672425.1 Pedobacter sp.
CAATCAAGTCGGTATTTTTTACACAATCAATGAAACCGCAAAAGCACAATTGATAAACCTAATAATATCAGTGTAGTACAAAATGGCATGAAAAATGCATTTTAAAATTACGTTTGATAAAATGATAGTAATTGAATGGAGGCTACTTATGAAAAACGTAATTGCAGTTATTTCTGTTTTACTTGTATTAAGCTTGGCAAGCTTGGCTGGAGCAGATATTTACCGTGGCACAGTGGTAAGCTCGGTTACAGAGCAGTATAATGGCACACTTGTATACACCTCAGATGTTTGGAGGTTTCACTTCGGTTTGGCCAATGATGCGAATGTGCATATTTATACAGACTCTTGGACAGATTTCACATCCGGAAACTTCGACCCGGCCATTTACCTCTGGAATGGAAGTGGGGTTCTTATTGCAGAGAGTATCGATATTGACCCCATTACCAACTATAACGCCTCGTTACAGGAAACTCTGTCAGCCGGTAATTACACAATTACCCTTGTGTTAAATGGTAACATTCCAGCAAAAGCTGACCCTCCAAATCCAATTTTACTGTCTGATGGGTTTTCATTTGATAGTTTCGCCCAACAAGATCTCATCACAACGTTTGGAGTTCTGGGAAACTTTCATGTTTTTTTTGATGTTGTTCCCGTTCCCGAACCTTCTACCTTCCTTCTCTTCGCTGGAGGTCTTTTGGGCGTTGGAATGTTGAGAAAGAAATTTAAAGCCTGAGCCATATGGTCACATATTAAAGCTAGTCAACAGGATGTCCTGAATGGACATCCTGTTGCGCCCCTTCTGTAGCCGGATCAGGCTGCTGTTCCTCTGCATTCGGCAGTGGCAGAGGCTGAGACGGTTTCTTGCCGTCAACTCCGCTGTGTATGGGACAGTACTCGGTCGGTTCGCTCCCCACGAGATAAAATTCGTCCCGTCTTTCCGGACAGTAATTCGTCGCCAGATAGCCTGTCGCAGGGTCAATGGAAACAGAAACAACCGTGTCCGGTATGGGGAAATCAATGACCGGTTGTGATGCCACAGCCTTGCGCATGAATTTTTCCCAGATCGGGGCGGCGACAGATCCTCCGGTAAAACGATTTCCCCCTGGACGGGACTTGTCATATCCTACCCAGATGCCGGTTATTATCTGCGGGGTATAGCCGATAAACCAGGCATCCCGATAATCATCGGTTGTGCCGGTCTTTCCGGCGGACGGACGTTCCTGACTGAATTTTTTTAGAGATTTGGCTGTGCCATACGTCATGACGTCTTTCAACATCTGTGTAGTGACAAAGGCGGTCGCGGAGGAAAGGACATGGGTTACTGTCGGTGGATTTTCCACCCAGGTGTGTCGCTTGCTGTCATACACCCTGATGATGGTTCGCGCTTCCGGTCGCATGCCTCCATTGGATAAGGGGGCGTACGCCAGGAGCAGGTCAATCAAGGTGACTTCATCTGTTCCCAGTGCCAGTGAAAGGCCATTCTGTGCTCGTAGCGGCAGCCCGATTTTCCCGGCAAAATCGACAAAATACGGGACACCTATCGTTTCCAGCAGTTTTACAGTGATGACATTATTGGAATAGGCCAAGGCCTGCCGGAGGGAAAGCTCCCCAAACTGTTCTTTGCCATAGTTCAGCGGTTTCCAGATTTCATTATTGCCTCTATTGTAGGCTACCGGCGAATCATCCCAGATACTGCTTGCAGTAATTCCCTTTTCCAGGGCTGCGGCATAGATCAGCGGCTTTATAGCCGAGCCGGGTTGTCGCCTTGCAAAAAAGGCGCGGTTGTACGGACTCCGGGTAACGTCGACTCCTCCCACGACCGCCAAAACATCACCAGTGGCGGGATCCAGGCAGACCAATGCGCCTTGCAGCTGGGGAGAAACCCGTTTAACCCCATCCCGCAGGGTCTTTTCCGCCAGTTTTTGCAGTTTCAGATCCATGGCGGCGGTAACTTCCAGCCCACCCTGTTCGATGATCTCCGCTCCGTAGCGCTCGATCAGTTTGATCCGAATATGGGCCAGATATTGCGAGGCTTGCCCAGGTGGCGTAAAGGTAACACGCTCTGCTCTAAGTTTCTGTTTCTGTCGGGGAGAGATCATATTCAACTCGACCATCCGCTTGAGTACCACATCCCTCCGCCCTGAGACGTTGGCCGGTTTTCCCAAGGGATTGTAGCGGCCCGGATTTTTTTGCACGCCTGCCAACAAGGCACACTCGGCTTCAGTCAACTCCTCCGGGTTTTTATCAAAATAGAGCCGGGCGGCCTGGGCAATACCCCAAGCCCCGTTCCCGTAATAGATCTCATTGAAATACATTTCCAGGATCTGCTTCTTGGTATATTTCTGTTCAAACTCAATGGCCATGCGGGCTTCCTCGAACTTTCGCTCGATGGTTTTTACCCCGGATAAATACATGTTTTTGATTAGCTGTTGGGTGATGGTTGAGCCCCCTTCGGCTAATCTCCCCTTGGCCACATCCTTTACCAAGGCCCTTGCGATCCCGCGAATATCGATCCCGCCATGTTCGTAAAAACGGGCGTCTTCAACGGCCACTACTGCTTTTTGCAGAAAAGCGGGGATGCGGTCAATGGAAACCCAGTATCTTTTCTCTGGCAGGATCCGACCGACAAACCGCCTCTGGTTGTCAAAGACTTTAATAGAGGTATAGCCGGAGGGCAGAGAGGGAGAGGTGGCGAAACTTTCCTGAGCCTTGGCTGATGAAACAAGGCTCAAGACCAAAAACACGCCTGATGTGAAGAAATATATTGTCTTATTTAAAAGCGATGGCAAGTAGCAAAGCAAGGTGATCTATTACTCCTACTGGGAAGGCTGTAGTCAAATCAGGCCCCTTTGTCATACCTGCTACAAGATGGAAAGTCTACAGATCTTTCACACATGGCCAGAACGAACGAAACAGGTGACGGGGCAGAAACTATCTGCGATACTCAGTATCATGGAGAGGGCGGTCGAACATATCACAGAGGGCGAGCAGGAATGGCTGACACTTCTGCCGGAGCTGGTAGACGAAAATGCCTCATGCCTTCTTACACAACGCAGGGCACATCTCTGGGCTCTGGTTTTAGAGGCTCGCTCCGTGCCCTGCCGTGTAGAACCGGGTCCGCAGGGCTGGCATCTGCAAGTACCAGCGGAACATATCGAGCAGGCCATCTGCGAGTTACGTCTCTTTGAAACGGAAAATCGCAACTGGCCACCTTCTGCTCCGCCTGTACACCCTCTGGCAGAGAACACCCTGATAAGCCTGTCGGTGTTTATCCTCATGGCCACCTTCCACAATTTTACCCGGCTCGATAGTGCTCTGTTCGGTCATTATTCAGTTGACTGGATTTCCATTGGCAACGCCCAGGCAGCCAAAATTATGGATGGCCAGTGGTGGCGACTCATCACTGCACTCACGCTTCACGCAGACGACGTGCATCTTTACAGCAACCTGGCGATCGGTGGGATTTTTATTATATTCCTCTGTCATGAACTTGGCTCTGGCCTGGCCTGGGGACTGATCCTGGGGTCCGGCGTACTAGGCAATCTGGCGAATGCAGCAGTGCAATCCCCCGGTCATAGCTCGGTCGGCGCCTCAACTGCCGTATTCGGTACTGTAGGAATCCTGGCCGCGCTCAGTCTTGTACGCCACAGGCACTACCTACAGAGACGCTGGCTGCTCCCAGTGGCTGCTGCCTTGGCGCTGCTTGCATTGTTGGGGACGGAAGGGAAAAATACCGATCTGGGCGCTCATCTGTTCGGTTTTGTCTCCGGCGTTGCCTTAGGTCTGGTTGCAGAACATCCGCTGGGGAAACACGGGCGTCCCGGCATGGTGCTGAACGCCCTGTTGGCTCTGTCATGTATCATTGTGGTGGTTTTGGCCTGGTGGGTTGCCGTGGCGCAAAGATAGAAAAGCAGGCGGCCACAATTTGAATGGATTTTCAGTGTCACTTGAATAGTTGAGTGTAAACAACAATGGCTTCTGAAGTATCCTTGTTTTCAGTACAAGAAAAAAGGTCGCTTATTTTTGAGTCAATCTTGATTGAAGGATTGGAAATAGGTTTGAGGATTAATTCTTCAGTCAGTCCCTGTGACTTTAGCTTATTATACACAAGAGATTGAGTAATGCTGTAGTTTGCAACCGTGCTTCTGGCGAGGAAGTTATTCAATTCATAATATGCCTCAAAAGGCCCGGCAGAGAGGTGGGCAAAATTATTGGCGATTGTAACGCTCTCAACGCCGTACTTTGCATTGTTTTTAAATAATTCCCCTCTGATTGATGCTGGGTCTGCTTTTTCAGGGAAGGTGTCGCCTACCAGATTGTTTTTGAGGGTTGCCCAATCCGCATCAGAACGCAGTACGAGGAGAACAATCTTCCGCCCGTCTTTTGTGAAGTGGCTTAACTGTGCGGGGTGAAAGCCATTGACCATGATTACCTGCTGTTCCCCGATCTGAAATGCCTGATAATAAAAACCGCTTCTCAATCTCAGGGATTTCTTGGTTGCCCACAATGCATCCAAAGTCGCATCATTCATCTCGGGATGTAATTTAAGAAATTCGTGCCCGCCAAGAACCGGAAGATTTTCAGCCGGGTTGATGTTTAAAGCTTCCTTCATAGCTTTTACGTCATTTTCCCCCACCGAAGTTGAGGCGGTCTTGGACATTGAATTGATATAACCATAGTGTTTGTCCATGATCTCCAAGCTGGCAAGGGCATTACCCGAAAAGAAAACAGCTCCGCAGACCTTTACCTTGTTTTCATCCAACTTCTTTAAAGACATCTCAATGATTGCACGCGTGTGAGTTTCATCATCAAACAAAAAACATTCCGGTTTGAAGAAAAACAGCAATTCATTTTTTTCATCGCCAATTTCTGATACTGGCATTATCAACTGTTGATCATCATTTGATGCAGCAGCTTTCAAAATGCCTTCAACAAGTGTTCCCTGCATGATAAAGCCTCCGTAATTCTCCGAGAGAGTGTAAAAAAAAACGAACATCCTGATATCATCTGAACTGTTGGAATGTCAAGCAATTTGGTCTTTTAAACGACCGGCCTTGCTCTTTTCAAGAGCAATGATTATTATGGGTTATACAGGTTTCACTGATTATTTCAAAATTGCGAGGATTATGATGAATACGCTCAAAACAACCTTTTTAATGGCGCTGTTGACCGTTCTGCTGGTTACCCTCGGTGGGGCGATGGGCGGCAAGGGAGGCATGACCATTGCCTTTATCATGGCTGCCGGCATGAACTTCTTCTCCTATTGGTTCTCGGACAAGATGGTGCTCTCCATGTACGGGGCGCAGGAAATCAGCGAATCCGATAATCCCGGTTTTTACGGTATCGTGCGCCGACTGGCCCAGCGGGCTAACCTGCCCATGCCCAAGGTTTACCTCATCAACTCCGATACCCCTAACGCATTTGCCACTGGTCGCAACCCGGAGCATGCCGCCGTCGCCGCCACCAGCGGCATCCTGCGCATCCTCAGCGAAGAAGAACTTGCCGGTGTCATGGCCCACGAGCTGGCTCACGTCAAGAACCGCGACATTCTGATTTCGACCATTGCTGCCACCTTTGCCGGAGCAATCACCTACATGGCCCATATGGCGCAGTGGACCGCCATGTTCGGCGGTGGCCGAAGCGATGACGATGAGGGGGGCGGCATCTTCGGCATGATCCTGATGGCGATCCTGGCCCCCATAGCGGCCATGCTGGTACAGATGGCCATTTCCCGCTCCCGCGAATTCGGGGCCGACGCCGGTGGCGCCAGTATCTGCGGCAACCCGCTATCCCTGGCCAATGCCCTGCAGAAGCTTGAGATAGGCAACCAGCAGATCCCCATGAATGCCAACTCAGCCACGGCCCACATGTTCATCGTCAACCCGCTGACCGGCGGCGGACTAATGTCGCTATTCTCTACACATCCACCCATGGCCGAACGGGTGGCGCGACTACAGGAAATATCTCGGATGCACAAATATTGAGTGCACTTGGTTCTACCTCATCCAATCCACGCCAGGCAGCCTGTACGGTTCTCCGCAGGATTCAGAAAGAGGGGTGTTACGCCGACCAGATGATGGACCGCGAACTGGCCGAAGGGGGGCTGTCCGGCCCTGACCGGGGGTTGTTCGCCGAACTGGTGTTCGGCGTGTTGCGCCGACAGGGAACCCTCGACCACATTCTCAGCCAACTCCTGGATCAATCGCTCGGCAAGCTGGAGCCATTGGCACTGATCCTGCTGCGGTTGGGCCTGTACCAGCTGGTCTATCTCGACCGCATCCCAGAGTCCGCTGCCGTTAATGAGACAGTCAATCTGACCAAGCAGGCTGTACCCCGAGCCAGTGGACTTGTAAATGCAGTACTGCGTAATTACCTGCGCCGCAGGGACACGATCTCCTTCCCAGACCCTCTCAACAACCCGGCCACCTTTATTGCCGCACGGCACTCGCACCCCCTCTGGCTCGTCAATCAGTGGCTAGACCAACTTGGACCGGAAGAAACGGAGCAATTGGCCGAAGCTTCATCCTGTCAGCCGCCCCTGACACTGCGCGCCAACTCCCTGCGTACAACCCGCGAAGATCTGTTGCATCGGTTTACTGATAACAACATTGCCACTGTTACCTGCCGGTTTTCTCCCCATGGTTTCCAGGTTGAGGGGCGCCATCACATCCCAGGCCTGCCCGGCTTCCGCGAAGGGCTGTTTACCGTTCAGGACGAGGCTTCCCAGATGGACGGCATCCTGCTGGGCGCACAACCGGGTGAGCGTGTGTTGGATGCCTGCGCTGCGCCCGGCGGCAAGGCCACCCACCTGGCACAGATCATGGACAACCAGGGTGAACTTCTGGCCATGGATATCTCACGCAACAAGCTGCCACTGATTCAGGAAGCGGCCCAACGCCTGGGCATCTCAATCATCAGCACCCGCGCCGCCGATCTGCTCCAGTCCGCCGCGCTTCCGGCAAATGCCTTTGATCGCGTTCTGCTGGATGCGCCCTGCTCGGGTCTGGGGGTTATCCGCCGTAATCCGGAGGCCAAATGGCGGCTCA
>JBAYZR010000188.1:0-7034 GCA_041672425.1 Pedobacter sp.
GCAATTGGATCTGTTCGGTACGTTGCCGTCTGGTCTGCGAGATTCTAAGCCGGTCGAACAAACCCTTATACCTCATCGGATGCACGCATCTCATGGAAGCCCTACAGCAGGCCAGTGCCGCTGTTGTAAGATTGCTAAAGGATCAAGAAACATTCGCTATTGTAGAAAAGGGCGTGCTGGAGCGTAACTGTGAAGTCGTGCGCACTGCTCTTGAGCACGCAGAATTCCAGGGGATCTGCCGCTGGATATGTCACTGGATTTGCGCTTGGCGTTGCGTCCGGGTTTGCTTCCTGCTGTGCCGTCCTTATACACCCGTTCCGATCGAGCATGAGCTTCCCGAAATGCAGTCATTCGCTCAGGCTGTAGCGGGTCTCGCCGCAAGTCCTGAGTTGGTGACACAACTGGTTGTAGCAGTCGACGATGAAAATGCAGACGTCTATGCAGAACTGGTTAAGAAACTTGGCTTGGAGCGGTTCTGTCATCAATTGTGTCATTGGCTATGCCGATTGATCTGCCGTCGTTTTTGCCAGTGCGTTTGTCCACCGCCGCTTCAACGGCCATGGTTTACCCACGTTGGTCACTTCCATATTTATGGTGATATCAATGCAGCTAACGGACTCACCAATAAGTCCGTGTTCGGTCACGGCGGACCGAATTTCGGATTCTTCAGCTGCCTTGAACTACGCGGTTTCTGCCCACTGAATTCTCCGAGCGTAGCCGGAAGCACAATGCGTTATCGCTTCCTTTATGAGCGTGGTGGCAGCCAAACGGCATTGACCGGCAGCCTTTTGTGTCCGGTCATCGTCGGCAGCCGGACAATTTTCTGGGATATAAACGGAACGGGACTTGAGGAGACATTCCAAACAGTGGTTATTGCTGGGAGCGGGGCCACACCAGATCCTACACCTACGCCGGTGTTGCCGCCAGGTACCCCATGGGGAGCACCGCCGCCTCACGTTATTGTCCCTGACTCGGACGGGTGGATAGCTGTAGACGCGAATGCCCTTGGCGCTGCTTTCAACGGCGCGTTGATCGGCTTCAACACCACTGTGCCGTTCCCCGATGGCGACCCGGCGCCGGGTGTCGTGGCAGGAGTACAAGTTCCGGCGGCCAATCTCAAAAACGGGGTGGATGTAGCCATCATCTTCGAAGCAACCCGTGTCGGAGGCCCTGTAAGCCCGCCCGACTATTCGAACACACTGAGCCGTATACATATCAATAACTGGTACGAGGTAACCCTGCTTGATATTCTCCAGTTCCATAGTGGCGGCGGTAGTCCCTGTTCACCGCTGTCAACGGATCTGGATATCGAGTATACAACCGACCATGAGCTTATGCGGACGTGGAAAATTGAAATTGAAACAGCCGCTACCATCCCGGCTCTAGTGCTGCCTTCAGGTTCAACCACCCGCGATGCCGGTGGTGCGAATATCGCGTTTGGAACACATCATGAGGACATATCGAGTTGGCCGATGTGCTCGTACACGGTAAAGCTGACTTACCAGCGTGCGCTTACTAGCGGCCTTGTCGACGACGATGCGGACACAATCCGCAAGACATTCTGCATTGGGCGTCAAGCGAAATAGTAACAAAATAGGGGGCAGATAATGATTGCCGGGATTTTCTGTCTAAACCGTTGTCTGCCCCCATGTTTTCTCTGCTTTCACCTCTCTTTCAGGTGAAGCAGGTGCGTGTCCGTAAGTAATGTTCACCCCCCACTCCTTGAGGGGGCAAATGACAAGAAGCTGCTTCAGTTCCATTTAGATTGAAAACAGGCGCAATCATGAGCAACAACGCATCAGACAACCCGCAGACCTCGTTCCTCGGCACCGGCTGGAGCTTTCCTCCCGAATTCGTGCGAGAAACCGGTCAGGCGCTTATGACCTCGGATGAAGATGATATCCGGGCCAGCCTCGTAATCCTGCTCGGCACGGCCATTGGCGAGCGTTTTCTTAATCCTGAATACGGCCTCGACATGCACGAAATGCTGTTCGATCCGCTTGGCACGACGATGAAGACGTTCCTACAGGACCGGGTGAAAACGGCAATTCTGATCTTTGAGCCGAGAATAAACCTGCTCTCCCTGGAACTGGACACCACGGCCCAATATGAAGGGAAGATCAGTATCGTGGTGGATTATGAAGTGCGGGCCACCAACTCACGTTATAACCTCGTGTATCCGTTCTATGTCTCGGACGGCAACGAGATGCGCCGGACCGTTGAGGTCAACAACCGGTGAAGGTAGAACACCATGGCTGAAAAAGACATCATCCAGAATATGATCTTCCAACTTGGCCGGAGCCAGGGCGAGCGTATCTCCAGGGAACTGGGTATACACCATGCCGACGTGGATGAGCATACACCTGAAGAGCTGTTGCGCTTCACCCGGAAGCTGGCTGCCTTTATAAGCTATTTCAGCAATGATGGCAGCGCCCCGGATGGTGACTGGTCCACGTTTTTCCCTGCTGACGACGCCGCGATCAAAAAGGCGCTGGAAAGCAGCTCGGGCGACACGCCTCCGCACCTGGCGCTCTTTCTCGCATTTCTGGAACTTTACAAGATCCCCCAGGAAGTCATAAACCGAATCACTGGCCGCCATCTCGATTTTTACTATCAGGACGTGCTGCGTCTCGACAAAAAGGGCGCCGTGCCCGACAAGGTACACCTGCTGCTGGAGCTGAAAAAGAATGCCCAGCCGATCACGGTAGGACCGGAGCTGCTCTTTTCCGCCGGTAAGGATGCAAGCAAAAAGGAACTGATCTACATACCAAGCCGCACAACCGTGATCAACGCCTCCAGGGTGGATTCACTTCGCTCCCTGTTTGTTGATTCGAGCGGTAATGGAACGGTTCTGCATGCGCCGGTCGCCAACTCCTCCGACGGCCTGGGGGGCAAGCTGAACGAGAATGACCCCAAGTGGCGCGCTTTCGGACACAGCGGACTGCAAACAGCCGAGACAGGCTTTGCCATCTCCTCACCTGTCCTCGGGATGCGTGAAGGAACCCGCAAGGTCACGGTTACGCTTACGCTCGCTACGATAGATCAGACAACGGTGAATGCCGCTAGCCTCAAGGATGCCTTCGAGGTCTTCATCACCGGTGAAAAGCATTGGCTGGGGCCGTATCCGGTTTCTCCAGCGCTGTCTGCCGATGCCGCCCAAAATTTCACGCTGACACTTTCCTTCTCCATCCCTGAAACAGAAAAAGGGGTGATAGATTATAACCGGCTGATCCATGGCTACTCATACAGTGCCGTGGATCCGGTGCTTCAGGTGCTATTGAAGGAGACCAGCAGCGCCATCGGCTACAATCAGCTGAAGCGGATCAAGTTGCTGAAGGCTGCTGTTTCAGTGGATGTGTCGAATATTACATCGTTGACTCTGGAGAGCGATGACGGGTCGCTTGATCCGAACAAGGCCTTCCTCCCCTTTGGTTCACAGCCGACCATGGGGTCGCGCTTCATGGTCGGATGCAATGAAGCGCTCTCCAAAAAGCTGTCCGAAGTGAAAATCAGGGTAAAATGGAAGGATGCGCCTGCTAACTTCACGACCCGCTACGCCGGCTACGACGAAAACGGGGTGAACAATGGAGCGTTTACAACAGCGGTCTCTTTCAGCGATGGAGGTAGTTGGGATCTTTCACAGTCAGGTGTGAAATTGTTCCAATCCGCTAACGCTTCATCCGAACATACTTTCAGCTTCTCGGCCGGCAGTTGCTCGGTGTCGCCGGGCTTGACCCAGGGGATGCGGATTCAGGCGCTGAACAGCGCCGCCAGCATCTGGTCCATGAGAGCAGCCAACTCCTATCTGCTCCGGAAACCGGTGTTCACCTCATTCAAAAAGATAGCTGCCGAAGCACGCGAAGGCTTCATAACCTTTACGCTGGAGCGTGATTTCCTGCACGCCGCCTACCGCAAAAAGTACGTGGAGAAAGTCATGGCCTACAGCAAGGCCGGCGGAACCCTGACTATTCTGAACGAGCCCTACACACCTGCGGTCCAGAGCATCTCGCTTTCCTACAAGGCCGCTTCCGACACGGTAAATATTGCAAATGATCAGGTCACGATCGATGATTTCTCGAACCCTGATCTCCATTTCTTTCACATCGCCTACTTTGGCCAGATGCGGGAACATGGGTATCAGCGCAATCAGTTCGGATTTCTTCAAGACAAAAACATATACCTGCTCCCTTCCTACGACAACGAGGGTGAATTGCTGATCGGGTTTGTCAACCTGCAGGCCGGGGACAGCGTCAGCGTACTGTTTCAGGCCGCCGAGGGGAGCGCCGACCCGGAACTGCCGCAGCAGGATGTCAGCTGGTCGGTACTGTGCGACAATTACTGGAAACTGCTTGGCAGGAGCGAGGTTGTGCTGGACACTACCAACCAGTTGCTTACAAGCGGTATCATCACCTTTGTGATCCCCAGGGAAGCGACTACTGCCAACACGATTCTTCCCACTGACCGGATCTGGTTAAAAGCTGCTGTCGTCCGCAACGTCACCGCAGTCAGTCAGTTGATCGACGTGGCAGCCAATGCGCTGGAAGCAAGTTTCACGGATAACGGTAATGATCCCGGCCACCTGCTGACCGCGCTCGAAAAAGGCTCAATCAGCAAACTGAAAAACGGGCTGGCTGAGATCAAGTCCGTCAAGCAGCCATATGGATCGTTCGGCGGTCGCCCAGTGGAATCCAACGATCTATTCCATACCCGGGTGTCAGAACGCTTACGTCACAAGGAGCGCTGCATTACCCCCTGGGATTACGAACGGATAATTCTGGAGGCATTTCCCAATGTGCACAAGGTGAAATGTATCCCCCATGCAACGCCCGAGTGCTGGCTCAAACCGGGAAACGTGCTGATCGTGGTGATAGCGGACCTGAAGAACAGGAATGCGGTCAATCTGCTGGAACCCAAGGTGGATGCCGACACGCTCAGCCGTATAACCACGCACGTCAGGGAGCGCAGCGACATGCAGGTCAAGGTTCAGGCAAAGAATCCGCGCTATCAAAAGATCCAGTTGGATTTCAAGGTTAAATTCCATCCCGGCTATGAACAGAATTTCTACAGCAAGGAGTTGGATTCCGCCTTGATCCGATTCCTCTCACCCTGGGCATACCAGGCGGAACGCGACATTTCCTTTGGCGGAACAATCTATAAATCGGTCATGCTCGACTTTGTGGAAGAGCTGGATTATGTGGATTATGTCACCGATTTCAAGATGTACAGCTTTACCGGCAACGTGTCGAATAACATGGACATCAACATGGCGCAGCCGGAAACACCTGACTCCATCCTGGTTTCGGCCAATAGCCACAACATACGGGAAGCGTAACAGCAGGGCGCCAATGATATCAATGATACCCAAAAAAAATACGAGCGAGACCGCACTCGACCAGAGACAGCTCAACGCGATCGGCCTTGGGCATGTGCAGCGGTTGAGCAGCCGCATCTGGACCGACTATAATGTGCACGATCCTGGCATAACCATTCTGGAATTGCTTTGCTATGCGCTGACCGACCTTGGCTACCGGGCATCTTTTCCAATTGAGGATCTGCTGGCAAGCGAGACTGATAATGCCGACGCCATGCAACAACAGTTTTTTTCGGCGCGCCGGATCCTGTTGAATCGTCCGCTCACCATGCTTGACTACCGCAAACTGCTGATCGACATAAAGGGTGTCAAAAATGCATGGCTGGCGCCGACGACGCAAAGCTATTACGCTGATACAGCCGAGGGGCAGCTTTTGTGGGAAAATCCCGGTCGACCGGAGATCCGGGAGATTCAGCTCTCAGGTCTATACTCGGTGACCATCGAATATGACTCGAATAATTCTGCCGAACAGCAACAGGTACAAAAGACCGTCGAAGCGCTACTACAGGCTAATCGCAACCTGTGCGAGGATTTCGTGCGGTTTGAGCGGGTAGAGACGCAGACATTCAACCTTTGCTGCGAACTTGAACTGGCGCCGGATGCAGACACGGCAACGGTGAAGGCGGAGATCCTCTTTCAGGTGCAAAACTACCTGGCGCCGCCGGTTCGTAACTACACGCTGGCCGAGATGCTGGAGCGGCGCAAGGCCGACGGAAGCCGCTATACTGCCGACGAAATCTTTGATGGCCCGGCTCTGGCCTGCGGCTTCATAGATGACGAGGAACTGAAGCGGGCAGAGTTGCGCAGCGAAATCCGCCTTTCCGATATTATAAGCATCATCATGGATATCAGCGGGGTCAATGCGGTACGTGATATTCTGGCGCATCCGGCCGGGATACCGACCACCCTGGAGAACAAATGGCTGGCGCCGGTTTTACCGGGCAGGAAAGCGCTCCTGGATCAGAACAGTTCGCGCATCGTGTTTTACAAGCGAAACATGCCGGTTGTGGCTGATAAAGCCGCAACGGAAGCCCGCCTGAAACAGTTGAATGACGCTGTTGCATCCAAGTCTGACCAGGAATTCCCTTACGACTTCGAGATCCCCCGGGGCAACTTCAGACAACCGGGAAGCTACTATTCATTTCAAAACCATTTCCCGGCCATCTTTGGGCTGAGCGAGGCCGGCCTGAACAGCAACGCCGATGACAAACGCCGGGCGCAAGCCTGCCAACTGAAAGCCTACCTGCTCTTTTTCGATCAACTGATGGCGGATTATCTGGCGCAACTGGGCCATGTAAAAGAGCTGTTCTCCATTGATCCCGAAATGCAGCGCACCTGTTTTCATCAGGCAGTGACCTCGTTTGCGGGGTATGAAAAGCTCTACGGTACGGATGACGCTGCCCGGATCGTGAAAACCATCGAAGATTCTGTTGAGGACAAGGGAGTGCTGGCAAAACGCCGCAACCGCTTTCTTGATCACCTGATCGCCCGTTTTGCCGAACGGTTCAATGACTTCGTCAACATCATGTCTTCCGCCTTCGGCGATGCTCCCGAACAGATGGTTGCCTTCAAATGCGCCTTTCTGAACGACTACCCGGCCATCAGCAGCGAACGCTCGCTGGCCTGCAACTACAGCCTTAAGGAAGATGCCGACCTCTGGAAT
>JBAYZR010000189.1:0-6972 GCA_041672425.1 Pedobacter sp.
GGCTCCGGTCTGTATACCATGTTGGCTTTTGCCATCATCGCTGTTTTTGTCTCTGGTCTGATGATCGGGCGAACGCCGGAATACCTGGGCAAGAAAATTGAAGTCGCCGAGATGTGGATGTCGATTCTGGTCATATTGACAGCAGGTGTCACTGTGTTGGTTCTGTCAGGAATCGCCATGATCACGCCCTCTGCCGTTGCCTCCATGGCTAATCCTGGCGCGCACGGACTGTCGGAGGCGCTGTATGCAATAGCCTCCATGGCCAACAACAATGGCAGCGCTTTTGCCGGTCTGAACGCCAACGTCAATTTTTACAACATTCTCGGCTCCATAGCCATGCTCCTGGGGAGATATGTCCCGGCAATTGCAGTGCTGGCGATGGCCGGCTCCCTGGCAGAGAAAAAGTATGTCCCGCCAAGTCTGGGCACCTTGCCGACTGACAGGGCGCCCTTCGTCGTCTGGTTGGCGCTGGTGATTATCATTATTGGAGCATTGACGTTCTTCCCTGCTTTGGCCCTGGGGCCGATAGTGGAACATTTAATGATGATGAGGTAGGGGCAACCCCATGTGGTTGCCCTGATGGAATTACATCCGAAATCAGAGACGGGCGGCCACATAGGGTCGCCCCTACGGAGATAGCAAAATGTCGAAACAGAGCCAACAACCGCAATCAATATTTGATACAGCGCTTTTGAAAGGCGCATTGTTTGATTCCCTCAAGAAACTAGATCCTCGTACCCTCTGGCGCAACCCGGTCATGTTTTGTGTCGAGATTGCAAGTCTAATCACTCTGGTTACCTTTGTTATGTCGTTGACCGGCGCAAACAAGGAACCAGCCTGGTTTACCGGAACGGTCTCGGTCTGGCTCTGGCTGACGGTCATATTCTCAACCTTTGCCGAGGCGTTGGCCGAGGGCCGGGGAAAAGCGCGTGCCGCTTCACTGAGAAAAAGCCGCACCGACGTTACCGCTAAACGATTGGAACAGGTTGAGTTCGGTTCAAGCTATACCACTGTCGGTGCTAGTCAGTTGCGAAAGGGTGACCTGATTTTAGTCGAAGCAAGCGACATGATTGCCGGAGATGGTGATGTGGTGGCCGGTGCAGCCCTGGTCAACGAATCAGCCGTAACCGGAGAATCGGCCCCGGTAATTCGTGAATCGGGTGGGGATCGTAGCGCCGTTACCGGCGGCACTACAGTTATTGCCAACGCAATAATTGTCCGAATTACCGCCAATCCTGGAGAAACCTTCCTGGATCAAATGATTGGCCTGATCGAGGGGGCCAAGCGGCGCAAGACCCCTAACGAGGTTGCTTTGGAGGTGTTGCTGATCGCCCTGACTCTGGTCTTCCTGCTAGTCTGTGCCAATATCAGCCCACTCTCGATCTATAGCGTTAAAGCTGCCGGTCAGGGCACGCCGGTGTCTCTGACAATATTGGTCGCCCTGTTTGTCTGCCTGGCGCCTACCACTATAGCGGCCTTGTTGCCGGCCATTGGTATTGCCGGCATGGACCGCCTGTTCCAGAAGAACGTCATTGCCCTTTCCGGTCGGGCAATTGAAGCGGCCGGTGATGTCAATGTACTGTTATTGGACAAGACCGGTACTATCACCCACGGTAATCGAGAAGCAGTAGCCTTTGTTCCGGTAGGTGGCCACAACGAACGAGAACTGGCTGAGGCGGCTTTGATGGCATCTATCTCCGATGAGACCCCGGAAGGGCGTAGCGTAGTTGTATTGGCGAAACAGAAGTATGGTCTGATCAGGGAGGCGCCAGCGGATGCCGAGGTAGTGGAATTCAATGCCGATACGCGTCTCTCCGGCATAAATCTTCAGAACAATACCTATCGTAAAGGCGCCTCTGACTCTACCATCGCATTTGTCAAAAAAATGGGGTGCACAACGATCCCAGCAGATCTGGCCGAAGTGGTTGACAAGATTGCCCGGGGTGGAGCCACGCCACTGGTGGTCTGTCGTGATTGCGATATTTTGGGTGTGATCAACCTCAAGGACATCGTCAAGGTCGGCATTCAGGAGCGTTTTCTGCAACTGCGCAGCATGGGTATCAAGACCGTTATGATCACCGGTGACAATCCGCTGACCGCCGCCGCCATAGCCGCCGAGGCCCAGGTTGATGACTTCCTGGCACAGGCAAAGCCAGAGGAGAAACTGCGCCTGATCCGGGAGTACCAGGAGGCTGGCTACATGGTTGCCATGACTGGCGATGGCACCAACGACGCCCCGGCCCTGGCTCAGGCTGACGTGGCGGTGGCCATGAACACCGGGACCCAACCGGCCCGTGAGGCTGCCAACATTATCGACCTGGACAGCAATCCAACCAAGCTGCTGGATATCGTTGAAGTTGGTAAACAGATCCTGATGACGCGCGGCAACCTGACCACTTTCAGCATCTCCAATGACATCGCCAAGTACTTCGCTATTATCCCGGCAGCGCTGCTCTCGATCTATCCACAACTGGGTGTGCTCAATGTGATGCATCTGGCCAGCCCATTCAGCGCTATCTTGTCGGCGGTCATATTTAACGCCATCATTATTCCGATGCTGGTGCCGCTGGCCCTGAAGGGCACGAAGTTCCGTCCCATGCCAGCCGAAAAGCTCTTGATCCATAACCTGCTCATCTACGGTGCAGGAGGAATCATCGCACCGTTTGTAGGCATCAAAATCATCGACATGTTTATCGGCATGTTCGTATAAGGAGCACACATCATGAAAGACTTAAAAGCAGCCATTTTATTGTTCATAATCTTCACCATCATCTGCGGCGGCATCTATCCGGCACTGGTAACTGGCGTGGCCCAGACTGTCTTCCCTAGCCAGGCCAAAGGAAGTTTTATCACGGACAAGAGTGGTAAGGAGATCGGATCAATCCTGATAGGTCAACCCTTTTCAGACTCTAAATACTTCTGGTCACGGCCCTCTGCTACGAGTGATTTCGGCAATAACCCCATGGCCTCTGGCGGATCAAATACAGGGCCGACCAATCCTGACTACCTAAAAACGGTGCGAGATCGGGTTAATGCACTTCGCGATACAGGTGTGACCGGCAAAATTCCAGCCGATCTGGTACAGGCCTCGGCAAGCGGTCTCGACCCTCACATCACACCTGAGTCAACGCGTGTACAGATACCTCGTGTCGCCAAGGCACGCGGTGTATCTGAAGAGATGGTGATAAAGGCGGTTGCACAAGTTACCGAAGGGAGTCAGTTGGGGTTTCTGGGAGAGACTCGTGTGAATGTGATGAAACTAAATTTAGCGTTGGACTTACAGAAATGACATATATGCAAATCTACGCCGGAATGTGTTGTGCAATTAGGATTTAAATAAGTCATGATTCAACGTTATCCACGAAAACGTGCCTAAAATCCCTGCAAAATGACCGGCGCCAGGAGAGATGATGACTAATAACGGCGATGACATACGTCCCTCTCCGGAGGCAATGCTGAAGTTGGCCCAGGCAGAAGAGGTTGCAGCCGAACTAGGCAAATTAAAGATCTTTCGGCTATTCAGCAGGGGTGGGCAAGACCTATGCTATGCTGGAGGCCGCCCGTCTACGTAAGAAAGATGGCCGTGATGTGGTCGTGGGATATGTGGAATCTCATGGTCGTTCAGAGACCGATGCCTTGCTGGATGGCCTGGAACTTTTGTCGCGTAAGGAAGTCAACTATCTTGGGGTCGCGCTCCCGGAAATTGACCTTGATGCCATACTGAGTCGTAAGCCACAGATCGTACTGGTGGATGAACTTGCTCACAGTAACGCTCCCGGTTCGAGGCATGAAAAACGCTGGCAGGATGTCGAGGAGATTCTGGAGGCGGGAATCGATGTTTATACTACGGTCAACATCCAGCATTTCGAAAGCCTCAATGATGTGGTGACCCAGATCACCGGCATCATTGTACGGGAAACCGTTCCTGATCGTCTGCTGGATCTGGCCTTTGAAATCAAATTAATCGATATCCCTCCTGAAGATCTGTTGCAACGCCTGAATGAGGGGAAAGTTTACATCCCCGATCAGGCTGCTAAGGCGATAGAGAAGTTCTTTCGTCCCGGCAACCTGATGGCCCTGCGGGAACTGTCGTTGCGCCGTACCGCCGCTCGGGTGGATGATCAGATGCGAGCCTACATGGAGACGCAATCCATCGCCGGGCCGTGGCCGACAGCGGAACGTTTGATGGTATGCGTTAGTGGCAGCCCTTACAGTGAGAAGCTGATCCGTGCCACTTGTCGTCTGGCTGAAGAGTTGAAGGCGCAATGGTTTACGGTCTACATCGAAACTCCGGTAGGTGGTCGTCATATGCGTGAAAACCGGGAACGCATCTGGCAGAATCTGAGACTCGCCGAGGGTCTGGGAGCGCAGGTTGCCAGTGTCACCGCCACTGATGTCACCGATGCGGTCATGGAGTACGCTAGCCGCCACAATATTACCAAGATCGTTATGGGAAAACCGAAGAAGCCGCGCTGGCGTGAAATTTTTCAACCGCCTGTTGTAGACCGGATTATCCGTAGAAGTGGGGCGGTTGATGTCGTCATCGTTAATTTTGAACAGGAAAAGAACGCAGCGGCATCTAATGTTCCAAAGAGACGCTCTCCGTTTGAAGCCCGAGGTTATGCTGCAAGCCTGCTGCTTGTAGCGGCTGCCACTGTACTGTGCGAGTTGCTGCGCCCATTTCTTGAAGCGACAAACATGGTCATGTTCTACCTGTTGGCTGTGGTTATCGCCTCGGTCCGGCTGGGTCGCAAACCGGCAATTGCCAGTGCTTTTATGGGTGTGCTGGCCTTCGATTTTTTCTTTGTTCCTCCTCGAATGACCTTTGTGGTTGCTGACACTCAGTACCTGATGACGTTTCTGGGTCTGTTCGTCGTCGGCGTGGTCATTAGCACACTGGTCGCCCGTGCCCGCGAGCGAGCTGAAGTAATGCGTGATCGCGAAGTACAGACAGCCAGTCTGTACTACCTGAGCCGCGATCTGGCCGCTTCGGCAAATATTGATGCTGTCCTGAAGGCGGTGCTCAGAAATGTTGAAGAGGCGCTCAATGCCCAAGTAGTGATTATGCTGCCGGAAGGAGAACGGCTTGACATCCTGGCAACCAGTGATGGACTCACTCTGGATATGAAGGAACAGGCTGTGGCCGATTGGGCTTTCCGAAACAGTCACCCTGCTGGTCGAGCCACGGATACGTTGGTATCCGCAGACCTGATCTATCTTCCACTACAGACTCCGTCAAGTGTCCTTGGAGTTATGGGAGTTAAATTGGAAAATCAGCATGCCTATCATTCGCGGGAAAATCGCCGACTGCTGGATGCATTTGCTACACAGGCTGCCATGGCCATGGAGCGCATTCGTTTCTCCCGTCAGGCGGAGCATGCTCAAATTCTCCAAGCACGTGAAAACCTGGAACGCGCCCTGCTGAACTCCATTTCTCATGACCTGCGTACGCCATTAGTCTCGGTAACTGGGGTTCTCTACAGCTTGAAGGAAGAAGGAACTCATCTCAGCGATAGAGCACGACGAGAATTGTTGGATTCCGCTTGTAGTGAAGCGGAACGACTGAACCGTTTCGTCGGCAACCTGCTGGATATGACCCGAATTGAAGCTGGCGCAATCCGGTTGAACGTTGAATTGTGTGATATCCAGGATCTGGTCGGCTGTGCCTTAGCGGTAGTTGAACAGCGAATCGGCAGCCGCCCTGTCGAAATTCAACTTCCCGATGACCTGCCGTTGGTTTTCATGGATTTGGTACTGATGACCCAGGTGTTGGTTAATATCTTGGACAATGCGCATAAGTATGCACCAGCCGAGAGCACCATTGAAGTCAGCGCCACTACTGACAACGACTGGTTGTCTCTTGAGGTAGCTGATCGGGGTACCGGAGTGCCTGAACATGACCTGAAACGCGTCTTCGACAAGTTCTATCGAATCCCGATTCCCGAGGGGGCCGACGGTACCGGACTGGGGTTGTCAATATGCAAGGGAATCGTCGAGGCTCACGGTGGAAGGATAAGCGCCGAAAACCGCACTGGCGGAGGCTTAAGAATCGTGATAGCTTTGCCGATAGCAAAAACCGGGGAATTGAACCATGACAGCTGAAAAAACAACGGATAATCTGCCACGCATTCTGGTCGTTGATGACGAACTGGCCATCAGGCGTTTTCTGCATATGGTATTATCCAGTGAAGAATTCTCCCTTTACGAAGCGGAAAACGGTCATGCCGGTCTGGCGGCCGCCGCCGCGTTTCGACCAGACGTCATTCTGCTGGATCTTGGATTACCGGATCTGGATGGCATTGAGGTTATCAAAAGAATCCGGGAGTGGTCGCCAGTACCGATTATTGTGCTATCGGTCCGGGAGCATGAGAATGACAAGGTATCAGCTCTTGATGCAGGTGCAGATGACTACCTTACTAAACCTTTCGGGGTCGGCGAACTGCTGGCACGCATTCGGGCAGCATTGCGACGCTCACTGCTGGAGATTCCCGAGCCGCTGTTCATCAGCAATGACCTACAGGTAGATTTAGGAAGTAGGCGGGTGACGGTCAATGAGTTCGATATTTCGTTGACACCGACGGAATATGACATTCTGCGTTTTCTTGTAACCCACGCAGGCAAGGTTCTAACCCACGGTCAGATACTGAAACAGGTTTGGGGAATGACTAATCTGGAGCAACCGCATGTGTTGCGGGTCAATATCAGCAATCTGCGGCGCAAGATTGAAAGTGACCCTTCTCGACCTCAGCATATTATTACAGAGCCGGGAGTTGGTTATCGTCTGCGGTGACTGTTATATTGGGAATATATACATTGGAGACTTGATGGGCGAGAGTTGAACTGAGTTAGGCACTCGGCAAAGAATAAATGTTCCATATAACGTTCAGATTTGGGTCGGAGTTTGCCGTGCCGATTGAGCAAAACCGCAGGCGTAGCAATGCTACGTTGAGGATTTTGCGATTGAGGCGCGGC
>JBAYZR010000190.1:0-6940 GCA_041672425.1 Pedobacter sp.
CGCTTCTCATGTTGCTTCTCGGCAACTG
Organism: Pedobacter sp.; assembly: GCA_041672425.1. GTDB lineage: Bacteria > Desulfobacterota > Desulfuromonadia > Geobacterales > Pseudopelobacteraceae > JACPFJ01. The sequence continues at coordinate 29 of JBAYZR010000190.1, forward strand.
AAATAGCGTTCCAGGCTACGGCGATCTCGGGGAAGCCCTCCTGCTTGGCAACAGCTGCAAAACCGGGATAGAGATCGGTGTGTTCCTCGTGCTCGCCGTTGGCAGCAGCCAGCAGATTGTCTGCGGTAGCGCCGACACGTCCGGCCGGGAAACATGCCGTAATTTCAAGGTCTCCGCCTTCAAGAAATTTGAAAAAGCGCTTGGCGTGCTCTTTCTCCTGGTTGGCGGTCTCCTCAAAGATATCGGCAATCTGCACAAAACCTTCCTTTTTGGCTGCCGAAGCAAAATAGCTGTATCGGTTACGTGCCTGACTCTCGCCGGCAAAGGATTTAAGCAGATTCTGCTCGGTCTTGGTACCTTTGATTGATGTGCCCATTCTTCCTCCCACGAAGTATTTTTAAATGCGACAAATATTATCTTTTATATACCGTACTATTTAAAAATTGCAAGCTTGAAATAAAAAAGGGGCCGAACGCAAGCACAAGGGGAACAAAATCACCCTGGCAAATACCCTTTTTTTTCTTGCATACACACAACACGGGTGCTATACAAATAATTCAATTGCCGAAGTGGCGGAATTGGTAGACGCGCCAGATTCAGGTTCTGGTATTCGCAAGGATGTGCTGGTTCGATTCCAGTCTTCGGCACCAATTCAGTATTGAATGACCCTCTAACTTCTTGAAGCCAGGGGGTTTTTCTTTTCCCCATTCATCCCGTTAAACTGTCACTTCTTAGTTTGTCCCAGAACTGTGCCACATTGGCAAGAAAAAGGACACCACATGGCACACTCAAGCCACCTTTACCAGATTGATGAGACATACTATTTCCGGTGTAGGATTCCTAAAGACCTCAAGGAGTATTTCAGAGGCTCAGAAGACTTTAAACCTATATTTTGCACTTTTTGACCGACTAATCTGAGTATTTATTTTTGGATTTTTTTGCCCCGATTCTCAGTTCCATTTTAGCCTAGCAGGTATGTTTGTTAATAAAATATTTAACATACATATTTTACGGTGATATATGGGTACTGGAGGTAACTATGGAAACTTAAGATTGGGCAAAGCTTCAGGAGGAGCTGTTAAAAGCGCAGATTGGAGTCATACGCAACTATCTGCGAAACGTTGATTCGGGAGGTAGCGAGAAACTTCCTGAGCAGAATAAACGTAGGTCTCATTTGAGTATTATTAGAGAAGTGCTCATTGCATCGAAATCTTCACTGCATGTATCCGAAATTATCCAGCAGGCACACCGGTAGTAATTTCTTTATCCTTTATTCCACATACTCTCCCAAAATCCGGCCATAACAGTCTCGTATCTTTCCGGTAATTTCCTCGTAGTCACAGATCAATGCCGCGCCGGGGTTCTTCAGGGCGGCATCATACCCCAAACGCCGGGCCAGCTTGTTGAGATAGTGCCTCGACCCGCTCAGGTCGTTGCTGGAATAGTCATGGATGATCCGCAAACGGTTCTCCAGCCTGCGCAGGAATTTATAACCGGAGATCAAGGTTTCGCAATTGGCAGCATTTACCAATCCCAGCGTCATCACCTCATTGAGAACCATGATCGTACTGGTTGTACGCAGTTCAGGATAGCGGCAACCATATTTAAGTTGCAGGTACTGACTGGCAAACTCTACATCCACCAAGCCACCCCGACCGGTTTTGATATTGTAGCTGCCACCGGTTTCCTTGGCAAGCTCGTGCTCCATGCGCATCCGCAGACGGTGGATCTCCTGGCGACCGTTATCGTCGATGGACGTACCATAAACGGTATGGCGGATGACATCATGCAACTGGCTGGACAGAACCTCTTCTCCCAGCACCACTCGCGCCTTGGTAAGGGCCTGACGCTCCCATATCTGGGCCTCTTTGCGATGATATTCGAGGAATGATTCAAGAGAGGTTACCAGTGGGCCTGCATTCCCCGATGGCCGCAGGCGGGTGTCGATCTTGTAGACATACCCCTCGCGAGTCTGCATGGTCAGGATGGAGATCATCTTTTGGGCCAGTTTGGCGAAATATTCGTGGTTGGAAATCTGCTTCTCGCCGTCCGTGTAGCCTTGGTGATCATACACAAATATGATGTCCAGATCAGAGTGATAATTGAGCTCACCACCACCCAGCTTGCCCAGAGCGACCACGGCCAGACTCGCCCCTGTCTCATCACCGTCAAGGCAATAGGTAGGTTTACCGAAGCGTTTCAGTGCCTCCCCTCCCAAACTAAACGCAGCTGCCAGACATGTCTCTCCCAGATGTGTCAATTGCGTGGTGATCTCGCCTTGTTTCAACTTGCCATGGATGTCGTTCATGCCGATCCGCAGGAACTCTTCGTTTCGGTAACGCCGCAATACATCCAGTTGATCCTCGAAATATTCCGACTGCTCCAGCAGATTGCTCAACTCTGATTCCATCATCTCACGGGGCTTGATCGTAGATACGTAGCTGCGGGCCACCATGCTGTCCAGGAGTTCCGGATGGTTGATCAAGATCTTGGAGAGGAACTCGGACATGCCGAACAGGGATACCAGCAGTTTCAGCGTCTCCCGGTTTTCAGCCAGCAGAGCATAGTAGGAGGAACGGGTACCGATGACGGTCAGGAAACGTTCAAGATTGGTCAGGGCCAGATCCGGGTCAGGGGACTCGAACAGCTCCTGTAGAAACAGCGGGGCTATTTTTTCAAGAATGCTGCGGCTTCGCGCCGTGAGGTTACCCTTCTCGGGACCACGGCGCAATGACAGCAGATTCTCGTAGGCTCGATCCACATCCTCGAAATGCCGTTCAGCCAGCATGTCCTTGACCAGATCAGGATCTGCCTTGGAGTCAAGGAAGAATAGTACCTCGGGCTTCACCTCCAACAGGATCTTATCATCTCGGGAATGAAACAGGTTGCCGTAGATGGCGGATACATTCGAGCGGTGCCCCTCCAGCACCTCGCGAAAACGCTCCAGACCGTTGGAGCGGAGGAAACCGCAGCGTCGTGACAGGGCATGCAGTTCGTCCTCTCTGGCGGGCAGGTTGTGGGTCTGGCGCTCCTGCACCACCTGGATGCGATGTTCAACCGTCCGCAGGAAGCGGTAGGCCTCGGAAAGCTGACGCTGGTCTTCTTCGCTGATCAGGCGGGCGGCCAGCAGGGTATCCAACGCCTTGAGTGAGTTGCGCTCGCGCAGGTTGGGATTCTTTCCCGCATAGACCAGTTGCAGCGCCTGGATGAAAAACTCGATTTCGCGGATACCACCTCGCCCCAGTTTGAGGTTGGATTCAGCTTCTGCGGAACGGGTCAGAGAGGCATCGATCTTCTGTTTCATGTTCTTCATATCCTCGATCAGGTTGTAATCGAGGTATTTACGGTACACAAAAGGCTGTAACATTCGCAGCAGTTTTTCTCCCAGCTCCAGCGAGCCAGCCACCGGGCGGCCTTTAAGCATGGCCGTACGCTCCCATGACTGGCCCCACGATTCGTAATACACCTCGGCCGAGCGAAGCGACACCGCCATATCGCCGGACTTACCCTCCGGGCGCAAACCGACATCCACACGGAAAACAAAACCATCCTCGGTCACCTGGGAAAGCGCCTTGCTGATCATCTCGCCCAACTTGTTGAAAAAGGTATGCAGGGAAACCACCCCCTTATTGCTGCCTGAACCGTTCTCGATCCCGCTGGTCGCCCCCTTGTCTGACTCGTAGAAGTAAATGATGTCGATGTCCGAGGAGAAATTCAACTCTTGTCCGCCGAGCTTGCCCATGCCGATCACGGTCATCTCCGCCTCGCGCAGGCCGGACTCGGCTTGCATCAGCGGAAGGCCGCATTCCCGGATCAGAGATCTGCGACAGACTTCATAGGCAATCTGAAGAGAGGCCGCCGCCAGGTTGGAGAGCTCGGCGGTCACCTCCTCCAATGGGGCCAGACCGTTCAGATCACGAGCGGCAATTCGCAGAATTTCCAGACGCTTGAATTCACGCAGCACCTTCATCAAACAGGTAAAATCGGTCGTATCATCCACGTGAGAACGCAAGGCTGCCAACTGTTCCTCAAGGGATCGGGCCTGATCGATTCTGTTTTCCAGCAAAAGCACACGAAAGCAACCAGGAGATTTGAATAGCAGATTGACCAAAAACGGTGAGGAACCGCACAACAGCACGAATTGAGCCAACCTTCTCTTGCGAAGGGCAACCTCGGCCAGATCCTCGGGCGAAATGACCGCCACCAGTCGTTCAAAAGCGTTCAAGGCCAAATCAGGCAATGGCGTCATCAGCGAGTTGAGCAGAATCCGGTGCAGAGTCTCGATAGAAAACAACGATTGAAACAGGAGGATATTCTCGGCCGAGCGGGCGCCGTAGAGGTAACCGTGTGACTCCAGGAAGATGGCCAACTTCTCTGCACGGACATTGGCATCCTCAATAGCTATGATCAGGCTGAATTCCTGGGAAAATCGTTCAACGCGCATGTTATTTGCCTGCCATCCTACGTAACCCGGAGCGGTAATCGTTGCTGACGATGCCGTTTTCGGTGATGATAGCGCTTATGTAACGGGCCGGGGTTACGTCGAAAGAGGGGTTGCGCACCCTGACCCCCTCTGGCGCAATGGCAACGCCCTTGATGTGGGTCACTTCACTGGCGGGCCGCTCCTCGATCGGGATCTTGCTCCCGTCGGTCAGGGTCAGGTCCAGGGTCGAAACCGGCGCAGCCACGTAGAAGGGTATATTATTCTCCTTGGCCAGCACGGCCACCGAGTAAGTGCCGATCTTGTTGGCCGTGTCGCCGTTGGCGGCGATACGGTCGGCCCCCACCACGCAGCAGGTGATCTCGTTGCGGCTCATAAAAAAACCAGCCATGTTGTCGGATATGAGTGTAACAGGAATATCCTCCTTCATCAGCTCCCATGCGGTCAGACGGGCGCCCTGCAACCAGGGCCGGGTCTCGTCGGCGAATACCTGGATCTTCTTACCGGCCTCATGGGCAGCGCGGATCACCCCCAGTGCGGTCCCGTAGCCAGCCGTGGCCAGACCGCCGGCATTGCAGTGGGTCAGGACTGTGGCGCCCTCCGGGATAAGAGTTGCGCCCCACTTGCCGATGTTCTTGCATATCGTCAGATCTTCCTGCTCGATCCTGATGGCCTCTTTTTTGAGGGCTTCACGAATCTGATCCAGCGTCTTGTCCCGATTGACCCCGGCGATCCGTTTCATACGTTCAATACCCCAGAACAGGTTGACCGCTGTGGGACGGGTACGCGCCATGACGTCGCAGACATTCTCCAACTGGCGGGAAAAAGATTCATGGGTATCGGCTATGATCTCCCGCGACCCCAGGGCAATCCCCATGGCGGCAGCCACTCCGATTGCCGGCGCGCCGCGGATGATCATACCTTTGATGGCCTCGGCCACCGACTTGAAATCGGAATAGGTGTTGTAGACTTCCTCAGCTGGCAAGCGGGTCTGATCGATCATTATGACGGTGTTGTCACGCCATTCTATGGTGCGGAAGGACATGCCGGGCTCCTTGGAAACGTGTTTGCACAATTGCTCTTTTGTAACACGGAGTGGCGGATTCAGGCAATCATTTCGGCTCATTCCCCGCCCCTTTTACCTTGCCGCCTATTCACCCTTCCTGCTATAACCTCAACATGGCTGCAAACGGAAAACAGGTGACCCTGACAGAGATTTTCCTGACCTTTGCCAAGATCGGCATAACAGGCTTCGGCGGTGGCATGGCTATCGTTGCCCTTGTGGAACGTACCTGTGTGAAGGAAAAAGGTTGGATCACCTCCGAGGAGTTCCTGCACGGTCTGGCATTCGGCCAGATCCTGGGACCCTTTTCCCTCAACGTCTGCACCTTTACCGGCCACCACCTGCGCGGCATCCGCGGCGGGATCATAGCTGCCACAGGTTTTATCCTGCCATCTTTCCTGCTGATGTCGCTGCTTTCCCGGCTCTACTTCACCTATAACAAACTGCCCCAGCTACAGGCTGCTCTAAAAGGGACCAACCCGGTCATCATCGGACTGATCCTGGTGGTGGCCATCGACATGGGGCGTAAACAGATCAAGGGTCGTAACGGCATCCTGATGGCCCTGGCCGCCTTTAGCGCCACCGTGCTCGTCAAACTTAATGCCGCCTGGGTGCTGCTGGCGGCAGCGGTCTGGGCACTGGGCGTAAGTATCTACCGCCGAAGGCACACCTGATGCCGCCCCTGCTCACCCTGGCCTGGATCTACTTCCGCATCGGCCTGATCTTTGTCGGCGGCGGTTATGTTCTGATTCCGCTGCTCAACCACATCATGGTCGAGCAGTACAAATGGCTGACCCTGCGGCAATTTCTGGATGGTCTGGCCCTCTCCCAGCTGACACCAGGCCCGCTGGCCATGCTGGCCACCTTCACCGGCTTCCGGGCTGGCGGATTCCTGGGGGGGCTTGTGGCCACGGTCTTCATCTTTATCCCCTGCGTTATGTTGATGCTGATCATCGGTCGCAACTACCACCGTCTGAAGAACATCGACCTCATCCGCACCACCCTGGATGGCCTGCTGCCGGCGGTCGTCGGCCTGGTGGCAGCCGCAGCCTGGAACCTGGGCATGTCATCTCTGTCCGGCGTCAAGGAATTCATAATCCTTGCAATCGGCTTTGCGGTCTTCAAATGGACGATGGTTAACCCGATGATTGTTATCCTCGGGGCGGGAATATTAGGGTTGTTGCTGAACTGAAGGGGGAATCGGGGATTGACGAGAGCTGTTTGAAAACCGGTTCGTCATGGAGCGCATCAAACAAGCTGGCAACTATCGCCGCTTCACCGCTTCACCGGTTTCTATTTCTGGCGTACATCGGTGTAAGGGGACGCGGTGTAAGGGGACGCGCGGTGTAAGGGGACGCGCGGTGTAAGGGGACGGGTGGGACGGGTGTAAGGGGACGGGTGTAAGGGG
>JBAYZR010000191.1:0-6920 GCA_041672425.1 Pedobacter sp.
CTGAACTGATTGAGGCAAACCGCAGACGTAGCAGAGCTACGTTGAGGATTTGGTGATTGAAGTTCGGTCAAAGATGGCCTGAAGATGAGATGCAAGATGGCCATGTTATTTTTTTACAGCTCCTAAGGAGGAATTATGCAAACTGTACGCGCCGCTGACGCAAATCGTCATTTTTCTAATGTGTTAAAGCAAGTATCACAGGGTGAAGAATTTCTTGTCATTTCAAGGGGTAAACCTGTAGCGACTATTATCCCTGTTAAAAAGGCTGATAGTTCTCATAATGCTTCTCGTGAATTGCTATTTAGGCGCCTGACCAGTCAAGAAGTAACTGGTACCCGTACCCGCTCATGGACTCGTGATGAGTTGTACTCGTCATGAGAATTGCAATTGATACCAATATCCTTGCGTATGCTGAAGGCATAGGAGACATCACAAGACGCGACGACAGTCTTTCAATACTGGAAAGGTTGCCTGCGGAAGATGTAATACTCCCTGCTCAGGTAATGGGCGAACTCTTTCGTGTTTTAACCGGCAAAGGTGGCTGTTCACCTGATATTGCCCGTAGTCGTGTGCTTCAATGGACCGACAGTTTTGAGGTAGCCAACTCTACCTGGTCAGCTTTTCAGTCGGGATTTGATCTTACGGTTGACCATAATCTCCAAATATGGGATGCACTAATCCTTTCAATAGCGGCAGAAAGTCGGTGCCGAATCCTGCTTTCTGAAGATATGCAAGATGGCTTTACCTGTCGCGGTGTAACGGTAGTGAATCCATATCGCACTCCAATCAACCCATTGTTTTTGCCGCTGATGGATCTAAATCAATCATGAAAAATGGGCGATGTCTGTGTTTAGTTGACACAAATCTATAATTGCATGAAACATCAGCAGGTTGCGGCAAACAAGCAAATCCTCAAATCATATGAGTAAACGGTCAGTTACTAATCATGTCAACCATATGCCGACACTACCCAGATTGTTTGCTACGCTTTTTACTGTACTTATCCCGTTTATCGGGATCCAGAAGAAATTAATTTGGCTAACGCACTATCCTGTTAACAGGTCTCAGAGGTCTTCGGATGATTCACCTTTCCAATATCACCAAACAACACGGTTCGCAATTGCTCTTCAGGGAGGCCAGCTTCCAGGTTTTGCCCGGTTCGCGGTGCGGGCTTGTCGGCCCCAATGGAGTCGGCAAGACCAGCATCTTCCGCATCATCACAGGTGAAGAAGAGGTGGACAGCGGCGAGATCAGTTGCGCAAAAAAAACCACCATCGGCTACTTTTCCCAGGATGTCGGCGACATGAGCGGGAATTCGGCGCTTGAAGAGGTCATGGCCGGTTCGACCGAGACTGTACGCCTGTCCGGAGATCTCAAGCTGATGGAAGCAGCCATGTGCGAGCCCATGGGTGACGAGGAGATGGCAACCCTTCTGGAGCGTTACGGTACTACCCAGGAGGATTTCGAGCATCGCGGCGGATACGACCTGGACACCCGTGCCCAAACCGTGCTGACCGGACTCGGTATAGGCCCGGATCGCTTTCATCACCCTGTGGAAACCTTCAGTGGCGGCTGGAAGATGCGCATCGCACTGGCCAAGATTCTGACCCTGAAACCGGATGTGCTCCTTCTGGACGAGCCAACCAATCATCTGGACGTGGAATCGATCATCTGGCTGGAGGAGTGGCTCGCCAATGAGTTCGACGGTGCGCTGTTGATGACCAGCCATGACCGTGACTTCATGAATCGCATCGTAACCCGCATCATCGAGGTGGCCAACAAAACCGTGACAACATATGGCGGCAACTATGATTTTTACGAACGCGAACGGGATATCCGACTTGAACAGTTACTTTCCAGTCACAAGCGCCAGCAGGACATGCTGGCTAAGGAGGAGGAGTTCATCGCCCGCTTTGCCGCCCGCGCCTCTCATGCAGCCCAGGTGCAGTCGCGGGTCAAGAAACTGGAGAAGATTGATCGAATCGAGATCCCACCCGAAGAACGGACTGTGCGGTTCGAGTTCAGTGAACCACCTCGTAGCGGCGAGGACGTGGTAGTCATGAACGATCTGGCAAAATCCTGGCAAACCCCTGACGGTCAGACAAAATCGGTTTTCAGCGGCGTCTCCGGCATCATCCGTCGCCAGAACAAGATTGCCGTGGTGGGTGTCAACGGCGCCGGCAAATCGACTTTTCTCAAGATACTGGCCGGACAGACCGCAGCCACAAGCGGAAACGTTAGCCTGGGGGCCAACGTAGAGCCAGGCTACTTCAGCCAGCACGCCATGGAGATACTGGATGCTCGCAAAACCGTTTTCGAGACTGTGCAGGATGCCATGCCCCTGGCCAATATCGGAGTCATCCGCAACCTGCTGGGCGCCTTCCTCTTTCAGGGGGATGCGATCGACAAACGGATTGAAAACCTCTCCGGCGGTGAGAAGAGCCGGGTTGTCCTGGCGACGCTCCTGGCGCGACCGGTCAACTTTCTGGTGTTGGACGAACCAACCAACCACCTTGACATCCGCTCACGAGAGGTGCTGCTTGACACCCTGAGGAAATTCACCGGCACGGTGGTACTGGTCAGCCACGACCGCCACTTCCTCCGCCTGCTGGTGGATCGGGTCTTCGAGATTGATCATGGTGAGATGCGTACATACGAGGGGAACTACGACTACTACCTGGGGAAGTCAGCGGCTTGTTAACCTGATTCAACAGTTATCAAATCTTACCTCGTAAACTGCGAGTTCAGATAGGCATGGATGATATCCAGGTAGATTTCACGGGGTTTGCTGGTGCCGTCGCTGGGGGCGATCATACCTTCGCTCTCCATCATTTCTACGATGCGGGCGGCACGGTTGTAACCGATGCGCAGGCGGCGCTGAACCATGGATATGCTTGCTTGCTTGGTCTCGGCGACGATCCGCAGGGCATCTTCCCAGCGTTCATCCTGTTGTTCCGTTTCCCCATTGCTACCATTATCATCGCTGTCCTTCATCTCCAGGATCGATTTCTCATAGACCGGTTTGCCCTGTTTCTTGAGAAAATCCACCACGCGTTGCACCTCGGCGTCGGAGACAAAGGCGCCGTGGATACGCTGCAAGCGGGATGTGCCGGGTGGCAGGTAGAGCATGTCACCTGCGCCGAGCAGGCTTTCAGCTCCATTGCAGTCCAGAATGGTGCGCGAATCCACCTTGGATGTTACCTGGAAGGAGATGCGCGACGGCAGGTTGGCCTTGATCAGGCCGGTGATGACATCCACTGAAGGGCGCTGGGTGGCCAGGATCAGGTGGATGCCAGAGGCGCGGGCCTTCTGAGCAAGGCGGGCGATGTGTTCCTCCACCTCGCGACCGGCCACCATCATCAAGTCGGCAAGTTCGTCCACGATTACTACGATGTATGGCAGATGGCTGTGTTCCAGCACCTCGGCATCATCCATAACAAATGGGATCGGTCCCTCCAGCGCCTCACTACCATCTCCCTCGATAATCTCTTCCAGCTCTTCGATGATTTCGTCCTCAGAAATGCTGCTGTTCATCTCTTCCAGTTCCAGGGCTTCACCAGCCAGTTTCTTGTTGTAGGAGTCGATATTGCGGACTCCCTTGTCGGAAAGCAGCTTGTAACGGCGCTCCATCTCGTTGACCGCCCATTTCAAGGCCAGAGAGGCCTTCTTGGGCTCGGTCACAACCGGCAACAGCAGATGCGGGATGCCCTCGTACATGGAGAACTCCAGCATCTTGGGGTCAACCATGATCATACGCACATCCCTTGGCTCGAACATGTAGAGCAGAGACAGGATCATGGTGTTGATCGAGACCGATTTGCCTGAACCGGTGGATCCGGCTACCAGTAGATGCGGCGCCTTGGCCAGGTCGGTGACGACCGGAATTCCGGCGATATTCTTGCCCAGAGCCAACGGAAGTTTCATCTTGTTATGGTGGAATTCCTCACAGTTGAAGATCTCGCTCAGAAAAACCATGTCGCGGTCACGGTTAGGCACCTCGATCCCCACCACCCCTTTGCCGGGGATGGGGGCCACAATACGGATCGACATGGCCTGTAGCGCCATGGTCAGGTCATCGGTCAGGCTGGCGATGCGACTGATCTTGATGCCTGGCGCCGGTGAAAACTCGTACATGGTGATGACCGGGCCGGGACAGATCTCCACCACCTCGCCGTCTATGCCATAATCCTTGAGTTTTTTCTCCAGCAAACGGGCGTTCATGGTCAGGGTATCGCTGTCCAGTTTTTTCTCCGTTGCATGCGGAGTGTCCAGTAGCGAGAAGGGAGGCGTGCGGAAGTCTCCATCGGTCTTGATGAATGCAAAGGTTTCCTGCACCGCTGCGGTTTTTTCAGCTTCCTTCTTTTTATCTTTTTCCTTTTTCAGGGAGTTATGGCGGACGGGCGGTACTGTGGACGACTTGATGACCGGGCCGGATGAAGCTGTGGCCGGCGCAGGCATGCCCTCCTGCTTGGCCTTCTCGCGTTGCTGTTCCTGACGGTCATGGTCGCGGCGTTTCTGCCAGGCGTCCCATTTATGTTTGAGGGTTTCCAGCCACCAACCAGCGAACAGCAAAAAGGAAAATTTGGACAGGATCATGATTGAAGCAGCCAGCAGAGGTAGTAGCAGGAGCATCGCCCCGATTGAGCCAACCGTGCTCTTCAGAAAGTGGACGACAACCACCCCGATGGCGCCGCCTGTGGAGACCTGCTGGCCGAGCAGCTCGGTCTTGTCACGGAAAAAGGCGAACAGCAGGGAAAGCGAGAAAACCAGTCCGCCGAAGGCCAGCAGCTTGTAGGAGCGCAGGCGGATCTCTTTGAAGCGAAACAAGGTATAGGCCATGTAGAGTAATGCCAAGGGGATCAGGTAGGAAGCCAGACCGATGGTAATGAAGAACAGATCGGCAATCTGTGCGCCCAGTCGGCCTCCCAGATTGTGGATGCTCCCCTCGTTGGAGTAGCTGTTCCAGGAAACGTCGGCGGCGTTGAATGTCAGAAATGAAAGCAGAATGAATATTCCGACTGTTGCCAGCCCCATCCCCTGTAGCTCTTTGGCTAGTTTTTCTTTTTTTTGTTCTTCCATTAGGTACCAGCGTCCAGAAGGCAAAGATATGAAACCTGCGTAGCATATAATTTTTACGTGGTATCAGGCTAGAACGGGTAATCCTTGTAACGGGGTTGTAAACACAGGATTGCCATTTATAAACAGGATGTTACAGCAATAAAAGAGCAATTTAGGCAAATAATGTAAATTCCGGCTCACACTTTTTGGTATATTTAACTCGGACTTTACATTCTCAAACATATCGAACAGTTACGCTTGATACACTATCGCAAATTTACCGGCAAAAGGGAAGACATTTTAAATCTTGGCCTTGAATGTCAAAAGCCCTTTTTAAATCTTCCATCAGACCGATAAGGCATCATTGCTCTTTATTGAGCCTTTTGGTGTTCCGAACTTACTTGGCGCTTTTCCTTTTCCCTTAATCTGTACCTCGACTTCTTCTTTTTTGCCCTTCACCTCGGCGAGATAGCGATAAAACGTCCTGCGACCGATTTCAAAGGTTTTGCATACCTCGTCAGCCTTGCATCCTGAATCGTACAGCATCCGTGCTTTTTCAAGCTTATCAGCGCCCGTCCTGGGCCGCCCACCCGTTTTGCCTCTTGCTCTGGCAGATGCTCGGCCTGCAGCAGCTCGCTCGGCCTTGAGCTCACGTTCAAGCTGATTAATGACACCCATCATCAGGAAAAATGCTCTGCCAGCCGCGGTCGTTGTATCGATGCTCTCCCGCAATGATTTGATGTTGATGCCTTTATCATCAAACGTCTTTGCCAGTTGAAGCAAGTGCATCAAAGAGCGGGTCATACGGCTGAGTTCTACCACAACAATGACATCGTCGGCTCGAACGTACTCCAACAACTTATCCCATTCGGGCCGTGACTCAGAAATACCGCTGGTCTTATCCTTGAATATTCGTGTGCAGCCCGCCTGCTTCAGGAGGTCGATTTGAGAATCCAATTTTTGGTCCCGGCTACTGACTCGGGCGTATCCAATCAATTCAGACATGACTTTCAGCCTGGAACAATGTTGCCTGTGCAGGTTTCCTGTTCAGTCGCGGCATCTGTTCCCATGTACGCCCCTACAGTTCCTTGCCGGCCTTCTTCTTGCGGACACCACCCCATTGCTTGAAGAAAAAGGGAGTATCTGTTTTCACGCACTGTTCCTTGATATCAACCACCCACTCTTCCTTAATAGGCCGAGCTCCAGGTCCTGATTCTCCGCCTACGATAACCCAGTCAATTCCCTGCAGGTTGAGTCCGGGAGTTGGCCCAAGGAGCGGTTCCATGGACAGGAATTTTACCTGTGCTCCTGTTTCGCGGAGATGGTCAATCCGATAGGTGTAGTCAGCATTTTCGACACTGACTCCCATCCATATGTTTTCTGCCCATGGCAATTCCGGGCTGAGGTCAGCCAGTCTCTGAGAACGCTTGGTTAAAACCTGGAATGTGTGCCAGTGCGCTTTACGCATTACGTCAAAGACCTTGAGGATGAAATCAGTCGGCACACCTTCCAGAAACAGGTCACTCATGGAATTGACGAAGATGGTCTGTGGTTTTTTCCAGGACAATGGCAACTCAAGAGCATGTGGGTGCAGAGTGAGATTGAATCCATCTGCGTAGTTTTTCTGCCCCATTGCCCGTAGGCGTAACGCCATCCGCTCAGCATAGCAGTGTTTGCAACCCGGGCTTGTCTTTATGCACCCTGTCACCGGGTTCCAAGTTGAACCGGTCCATTCGATTGAGCTGTTAGCTGCCATATCAGTTCCTTCTTAGAATATCTTGGGCGATTTTGATTGCCGTTGTTGACCCTTTGGGATTGCCGGCAGCGAAACAGAGCAGATACAGAGGGCAGTTTTTGGAATT
>JBAYZR010000192.1:0-6919 GCA_041672425.1 Pedobacter sp.
CAGCGCCGAGAGCCTGCCCCATAAGTGTTGCCGCTGCGATACCCATACCGGCGCCCGGCATAAAGGAGAGCGATTCGATGGAGAGCCCGATCTGGTGAGCGGCATAGGCGCTGGTCCCATAGCCGATGATGAAACTGGAATAGAACAACTGGCCACTCTGCTGGGCGATCCGCTCCAGCGCCACAGGCCAGCCAACACGCCAAATTCTGCCGAAGATATAAAGATCAGGACGGCTGAAAGAAATATATTTCTTTCGCAGGGATTGAAATAACAGGTAGCTACATCCCACAAACTCGGAGGTATTGATGGCTATGGCTGCCCCCTTGACACCTAGAGGAGGCATACCGAATTTTCCGTAAATCAGCGGCCAGGCAATTACCACATGCAGGATGTTGACCAGGATAATGGCCTCCATTGGAGTGCGCGTATCACCAACGCCATGCATGATGGCCGAAAGAACATTGAGTCCGGTGGTCCAAATCATCCAGAGGAACACCAAGCGGGTATACTCGGCTGCAAAGGCCTGAACATCGGACGAGGCGCCCATCAAGCGGGCGATATCCCCTCCCCATACCGATCCTATGGCTGTGCAGACCGCCGTCATCAGCAGGCAGGCCAGGCAGGCCACAAAGGCCGCTCGACCGGCGTCCTCACGCCGCCCCGCACCCCACAAATGGGCAATCACCACCGTGGCGCCGGTGGAAAGACCCCAAAAGACCGTCATACTGACAAACATCAGCAACTGACCTAACCCTGTGGCGGCAATAGCGGCCGCCCCAAGCCCACCGGTCAGAAAAATATCCACGATGGAGACAAGTCGCTGGAACAGGGAGGAGAGCAAAACCGGCATGGAGAGGCGGAATACGTCGCGACGAATAGAGATCGGCTTACGTTGTTTCAAGACATTGGGAATACGGACAAATGTCATGGATTCTTTATAAGACGGGACAGCAGGGAGGTCAATTCATTTCAATGGCAGCGGAAAAACAGGACACCCCTCCTGGGAGTCATGAACCAGGAGGGGTGCGTAAAACCACATTCGCAATTGCAGTAACGGATTAGAGATAATCCAGCAACGACAACTGGGAAATCTTGGCGGTTGCCGACAGCGAGGCCTCAAAAGCGGTGTTTTGCTGGCTCAACTCTACAGCCAATTTAGCATAATCAGCATTTTGGATATTGCTGTAAATATTATTCAATGTGTTGCTGTTGTTTGCGTTCAGCTTGGTCATGCTGTCCAGTCGCGTCACGCGCGAGGCCACATCACTCTGAACGTTGTTGATCTGCACTGCTCCAGCTTCGAGCGCCTGCGAACCAGCCACAATCGCCGTCACATCGTTGGCGCCCACCGCAGTGATCAGATCATCAAAGGCTTTCAAAATATTGGTTGTGCCATAGGGTTGTGAGACTGCCGTATCTGCTGTGAGCAGCTGATTTCCCGGAATGTTCATCTGCTGTGTGGTGTTATTTGCAATTTCCACATTTAGCGCGGATTCGTCACCCGCATAATATGGCGCAGTGGCACTAAAAGGCGCCGTTGTATTCATGGCGCCTCCAAAAATATACTGATCGCCCATCTGCGTATTGCCCATATCGACCATCTGCTGCTTCAATGCCTTCAGTTGCGATACGGCACTCTGACGTACGGTAGCATCGCTGCTGCCGTTGGATATGGTAGCGATCTGCTGCTTGGCAAGCTGCATTGTATCGGACATCCCTGTCAGGGCCGTATTGGCTATCTGCTGCCAGGTAGAAGCCTTGCTGATATTGCTGGTATATTGATCCGTCACCTTGACCTTGTCGCCAACATCCAGTAGCAGCCGGGTATTGATCGGGTCGTCACTGGGCCGGTTGACATTTTTCCCTGAAGAGGTCTGCTCACTTATTTTATCCAGCTTGGCACGTCCCTGCTGGATATTGTACAATGCATTGTCTGAAGTAATATTGGCTGTGATGCGCATAATAATTTCTCCTGTCTAACGTATCATGGCAATGACCATATCCATCATTTCGGTCGCGCTGGTGATCAGTTTAGAGGAAGCCTGATAGGAACGCTGGTATTTGATCAGATTGGACAGTTCTTCATCCAGCGAAACGCCTGAATTGGATTCCCGTAACGTAGTTAACTGCTTGGTAAAGGCTATATCCTGCGCTTCGGTGTTTTTGGCCGACTGGACATCCAGCCCGACTGTGCTCACCAGGGAGTCAAAATAGCTGCCGAAGGTGGCGGTATTTCCTGACATGACTTTTTGACCCTGCAACTGCGCCAGGGTAAGAGCGTTGCTGTTATCGCCCAGCAGCAGGGTATTGCCCGATGCCGCAATTTTGTCTGTGCCGGTGATGCCTGCGGTATTGAGAGAGATCGTTGCAGCTGTGGTTCCGGTAAAAAAATCCTTGCCAGCAACACCACTCTGGTCGAATCCCAGCTTGTGCTGCGCATTTATCTGGGTGGCAATCGTATTGGCCAAGGCATCCACCTTGGCCAGATAGCCGGGAATAATGGTGTCACGTAGCGCCAGGGTCGCGCCCAGTTGGCCGGTTTCAGGTGTGACAAGCGTTGTTACTCCTTTGGGCGGTGTTATATTGACATCATACAGACCAGTCGTCGCATTGGTTGTCAATGAAAATGATCCCGCTGTTGCAGTAGTGACGAGGGACGCGCCACTATCTGCATCTTTTATATCCGTTGTCCCATCGCTATTTTCCGTATAGGTGATACCGATCTTCCCGGAGAGATCCCGAATCAGTTGATCCCGCTGATCCCTGATTTCATTGGCGTTGCCGCTCACCAGTTCGGTGATTTTTATCTGTCCGTTGAGTTGGGCGATGTTTTTCAAGGTGGCGTTTATATCGTCCGTCATCGGAACCAGAGAGTCGTTTTGAGTATTGACAGCATCCGTGAGGGTCGTGCTGACGGTTTTGAAATTATCCGTCAATATCTGAGTACGACTTAATACCGCCTGGCGCTCGGCAGAACCGGCCGGATTGAGGGTTAAATCCTGCCAGGCGCCGAAAAAGTTTGTAATAGCGGCGCCCAGTCCATCATTGCTGATTTCGTTGAAGGTCGGCTCGACCTGCTGCAGCACGCTGGATTTGGTAGTGTCATACCCCTGCGTGGTCTGGGCATTCACGAGTTGCTGCTGCAACAGGCCGTCATAGTAGCGCTCCACCGCAGCAATTTTGACTCCGGTGCCCAATGGTAAACCATTGACCGTGGTTGGTGGCGCAGTTTCCAGAATGACTCGTTGCCGTGAATAACCGGGTGTATTGACATTGGCGATGTTCTCGGCAGTTACCTCGGTAGCAACGCGATATATGTTGAGACCGTTCTTGCCGATCTCCATGGCAGCGCTAATTCCCATTTCATGCCTCCCTGTTTATCAATACCGCTCCGGCTGGTCGTTGTTGATAACCGCCAGCGCCGTAGATGTTGGATTGATTAATAACCCGCGTCAACAACTCCAGCGAACTTGTAACCGATGCGGCGAAGCGTTCTGCTATATCATAGTTCATAGACGCCACCTGCCGCACATGCTCCGCAAGCTTATTCAACTGCTCGTGCTGCAATATAACATCTCTGTTCCCCTGCTGCCCAAGATTTGCGGCCAAATCACCCAGGGAGATGTCAAAGGAGAGTCCCAAGCTGAGTGCTGCCTCACCAATCACCTGGCGCAAAGAAGCTGTATGTGACTGAATACGCGCGACTGCTTCCTCTTTTTTGCTATTTATCTCAACTATGGCTTCAACATTCACATCCGCCAGGTACCGTGTCTCACGTTCCAGAAGATCAAGGAGTTCTTCAAGAATTTTCTGTTGAACAGTCAGCGCTTCTGACAATAATTTTATCTTCATACACCCTTCTCCAGTATCCGCATGAAAGGACTATTCTCTCCGGTCGATGATTTTACCTTTATTACGGCTTTCCTGTCGGATAATCTCTTTTTCTATCTGTTTCGCCAAACCTATTCCGCCTCGCTTGACAGCAGCCGTGGCATATTCCTGATCCAGTATGGAACGGAAGGTTTCTTCGCCATGCCCACCACCGGTCAATTTATCCACTCCGACCGTAGATCTCATTGATTTCAGCATCATGCCAACAAAGAGTCCTTCGAAATCCTGGGAAACCTTCTTTGCCTGAAGACGCTGCTTCTCGCTGAGGCCAGTGGCAGAATTCCCCTGCTGTTGTAGCTGACGTGCCTTCACGGCAGCGCCATCTCCCGTAGAGGGCATTTCTTGTGGAATAGCTATATCCATGAAGCCTCTATTTCTTTATCGCTGAAATACCGCACTTCTTTAACGTACCGTATATTATCTAAATTATTGTCAAGTCGGCCTGTAGTGCGCCGGCCGCCTTTATGGCCTGTAGTATCCCGATCAGATCACGGGGGGTAACCCCCAGCAGATTAAGCGCTCGAATCACATCCCCGATACTGGCGCCTTCAGGCACCAACATCATCCGCCGCGATTCCTCCGTGACCTTCACGTCGGTTCTCGGAACAACCACGGTTTCTCCGGTTTTACTGAAAGGCGCCGGTTGCGAGACCTGGGGCGTTTCCTTGATCACCAGCGAGAGGTTGCCGTGGGAAACCGCCACGGTGGAAATACGAACATTATCCCCCATAACAATCGTGCCGGTACGTTCGTTGAGCACAACCCGCGCAGAGACATCCGGCTTGACTTCAAGTGTCTCCAGGGACGCCACGAATTCGACGGTGCGATTGGCGTACCCTTCGGGAATCTGGAGCACTACCGTACCAGGATCAGCAGTGATAGCCACCGGGGATTTGAACTTATCATTGATGACGCTGGCAATGCGGGAGGCTGTTGTAAAATCAGCCTGACTCAGGTTGAGACGCAGGCTCGTCTTGCCGGCCAGCATGTTGGGTAACTCGCGTTCCACCAATCCGCCATTGGGGACCCGCCCGGCAGTAGGATGATTTTTCTGGGCGCTGGCAGCCGCCCCGCCAAAGGCAAATGAGTTGGTCAAAACCGATCCCTGGGCAACAGCGTAAACCAGATTGTCACCACCTTTGAGTGGTGTCATGACCAATGTCCCGCCAGCGATGCTTTTTGCATCCCCCAAGGACGAAACCGTTACATCCAGTCGATTACCCTGTTTGGCAAAAGGCGGCAGGGTTGCGGTTACTATTACAGCTGCCACGTTTTTGAGAGTTATGTCGGCGCGATTGACGGTAACACCCATTCGTTCCAACATATTGACAACCGACTGTATGGGAAACCGGGTCTGGTCGCTATCGCCCGAACCATTTAATCCCACCACCAGGCCGTAGCCCACCAGCTGGTTTTCACGTACCCCCTCAAAGGAGGCGATGTCCTTGATGCGAGTGGCATGGGCGCTTGAGGCAAGTAACAGTAACATGGCGCATATGATAAAGATTCTGTTCAGATACATTTGTAGTTTCCTCGGGTAAAAAGCCTTCAAATCAAAATGGCCAGAGCTTGTCAACAATATTCATCAACCATCCCGGACTCTGACGATCAGAAATGATCCCCCGGCCAGAGTATCTGATTTTGGCATCTGCCACGTAAATGGAGTTGACCGTGTTATCAGCGGCAATGTCACGAGGTCTCACAATCCCTTCCAACACGATTTCCTGTTCCTCGTTATTAACCTTAACGTTGCGCCTACCCTCAATCATCAGGTTACCATTAGGGATAACATCAACAACACGGGCACTGATGGTGGCATAGAGGTTTTCTTTTCGCGAGGTTGAACCGGAACCCTGAAACTCGGAGTCCACGCTGGCATTGATCAACTTGGACAGATCACCAATGTTATTTTTGAGCAGCCCCACCGTTTCCAGACCCATAAAATTAGGAATGCCGGCATTTACGGTCGAACCACGTTTGGTATCGGTCTTGGCCTCCTTGGAAGCGCTGGCAACCTCGGAAATAACGATTGTGATGATGTCGCCCTGACGACGGGCCTTAAAATCTTCCGTAATGCCTGTCGATGCTGCCTGCCAGATAGAGCCGCTGGAGTAATCCGCTGCGGGTTTATGCAACTGTTCGTCGAAACCGGCTGTCTTTACGTCGGTCTTTTGAGTTACACAGCCAAACATGAACAGAAATAAAAACATGTAGATACAATGTTTCATACGGAATCCTTCATATTTATGAGCCTCAGAAAGCAACCTGTACCGTG
The DNA here is from genome assembly GCA_041672425.1 of Pedobacter sp. Classification (GTDB taxonomy): domain Bacteria; phylum Desulfobacterota; class Desulfuromonadia; order Geobacterales; family Pseudopelobacteraceae; genus JACPFJ01. Next base: position 6,167 of record JBAYZR010000192.1, read on the forward strand.
GTAGCATTGATAACCCGCGCAGGAATATCCTTGAGCGAGTTCAGGTTCTGCACAATAATTGTATCACCCTCTGCACCGGCATTTCTGGCCCTTCCAGCCACAGTTACCTTCATGATTTCATTCTCAGCCACGATGGTTACCATCTGGCCGGAAGTAATAAGCGGCACTTTCTCTACCTGGTCAGCCTGCACCGCGGCATTGGCCTTGATCGTTATCCGTGTCCGTTTACCGACCATGTCATCCATACTCCGGCTGAACTTTCCACCAACCGCGGCGATATCACGCTTTTGAACAGCTATATCCTTGCTGGTTATGATCGTGCCGTGATCAAGCTGGCGGAGTGTTACTACCATGTCGGATAGCGCCTCAACCTCCACCCTCATTGAGCTATTACGCACCACCCGATTACCCTGCCGAGCCAGAACTGTCAGGTTTACCCCCCCCCATCCTTCCCACTGCTGGGGCGCTACTACTTCATACTCCAGTGGCCCTTCAGGCAGCACAGGCCCCTTGTTGATGAAGAAAGGCTTGATTCGCACTTCCCATCCAAGGCCTGCGGTTTTCTGTTGGATATAAGCCGTAACAGCGTCGCGGATCTCAGCATCGCGCGTCGAGAACGCTGGTGGCAAAGAGAGCCCCATGACCAAACCTGACATGAGGATGAAACAGAATATGGTTATTGTAATAATTCGCATGAACATTAATAGGTGTTTTGGTTTATCGAGGTTTCTCAAAAAAATCGCTCCCGAAGTG